>JBPEWX010000001.1:0-11214 GCA_052032235.1 Ilumatobacter sp.
TGCCCGGTCTCGGTCGCATCCGTCGCTCCCTCCCCCGGCGACGAGCGACCCTCCGTCACGTTCCTGCGTGACGTCTCGACGGGTGCGGGCCGGGGCGTGGAAACCCGGCCCGCAGCCGCGATGATGGAGGCATGGGCCGCGTGACGCTCCAGACGATCGCCGACGAGGTCGGCGTCAGCCGGATGACGGTGTCGAACGCCTTCTCGCGGCCCGATCAGCTGTCGACCGAGCTCCGCGAGAAGATCCTGTCGAAGGCCACCGAACTCGGGTACGCCGGTCCCGACCCGACCGCCCGGTCGTTGGCGCGGGGCAAGGCGGGAACCGTCGGGGTCCTGTTCACCGACACCTTCTCGTACGCGTTCGAGGACGAGGTCGCCGCCGGTTTCGTGGGTGCCATCGCCGCCGAGTTCGCACCCACCGGGTCGGCCATCACCCTGCTCACCTCCGACACCACCGCCGAGTTCGTGCCGGCACGCGACCTCGCGCTCGACGGTGCCGTGTTGTACGCCTGTGTCGACGACAGTGAGGCCATCGACTGGTTGATCCGCCGTCAACTGCCCCTCGTCTTCGTCGACCACCGTCCTCGCCCGGGCTACGACAGCGTCAACATCGACGACCGGGAGGGGGCGCGGCTCGCCGCGCAGCATCTCATCGACCTCGGGCACGAGCATCTCGCCGTCTTCACCACGACCTACGGTGACGAGGTCGGCGTCGTCGACGACCCGTTCGGTGCCACCCACGTGGTCAGCGAACAGCGGCTCCTCGGGTGGTTCGACGCCATCCACGGCGCCGGGCTCGAGGCACCCGTCGTCCAGGCCCCGAAGCACGGCCATCCGGGTGCCGCGATCGACGCCATCCTGGCGCTCGATCCTCGGCCGACGGGACTCGTGTGCTTCTCCGACGTCGCCGCGGCGGCCGTCATACGCGGCGCCCTCGAGATCGGCCTCGACGTGCCGGGCGACCTGTCGGTCGTCGGGTTCGACGGCACCCAGCTGGCGGCGTACGCACAACCGAGCATCACCACGATCCGTCAGGACGTCGCGGCAAAGGGGCGAGCCGCCGCCGGCCTCCTGGGGGAGCGGATGGCAGGTTCGCGGCGTCGGGCCCGCCGGATCGTCTTGCCGGTCGAGTTGGTCGTGGGCGACTCGACGGCGCCGCCTGCGGGGCGTTAGCCGTCGACCAGGCGGAGCACCTCACCGTTGCCCTGCAACACGTACACCTCGCCGTCCGGGCCGGCACGGACCGCGGTCACCTCGGTCAGACCGTCGAGCAGTCTCAGGTTCCGCCCACCGGCGAGGTCGAGCGCCCACAGGACACCCGAGCAGTAGTCGCTGTAGACGTACGCGGGCTCCAGCTCGTCGATCGCGCTGCCTCGGTACGGCACCCCACCCGAGATCGAGCAGCCGTCGGGCCCGTGCTCGTACGTGAGGACCGGCAACGTCGTCCCGTCGCGGACGTCGTCGTCGTTGAAGACCTCGGTGCCCTCGAGCCCACTCCATCCGAAGTCGACGGCGTAGCCGGCCGGGCGGGTGCCGGCCTCGACCCGGTTGATCTCCTCGTACAGGTTCTGGCCGACATCGGCGATCCACAACGCGCCCGTCGACGGGTCGAACGCGATCTTCCACGGATTGCGGAGTCCCCAGGCCCAGACCTCGGGAGCCCCGTCGATGCCTTCGTGTCGACCGAGCGCGAACGGATTGTCGTCCGGGACGGTGTACGGCCGGTCCGCGGAGGGTGTCGGATCGATGCGCAGCAACGAGCCGAGGAGGCTCGTCGGATCGCCCGACCGGCGTTCGGGGTCGCCGGCGGCCCCGCCGTCGCCGAGCGGGACGTACAGCATGCCGTCGGGCCCGAACGCGAGATCGCCGGCGTTGTGGTTGCGGTACGGCTGCTCGACGACCAGCAAGTCGCGTGCCGATGCGGGGTCGAGGACGCCGTCGGCACCGACGGCGTACTCGGTGACGACCGTCGCGCCGTCGGGAGCGCTGGCGTTGGTGTACGCCGCCGTGCCGTCGGGAGAGAACTCGAGCCCGAGCAGACCTTGCTCGCCGCCGACGCTGATCCGACCGGCGACATCGAGTGTCGTGATCGTCGCGCCGGTCGCCGGATCGAACCGCTCGACCGTGCCGGACTGATTGACGAGATACAGCGCCCCGTCACCCGGACGAACCGCGAGGTCGACCGGTGAATCGACCGTGACGACGAGTTCGGTGGCGACGTCGGGGTCGCCGACCGCCGGCTCCGGTGCGGGCGGATCGGGCTCCGGTGCGTCGGTGGTCGACGGTGCCGTCGTCGCCGAAGGCCCAGGAGTGCTCGACGTCGGTGTCGGGTCCGTGTCGTCCGGCACGGTCGTCTGGACGGACGTGGGGGGATCGGTCGACGGCGGGGGCGTCGTCGACTCGCTCGATTCGGCCGTCGTGGTCGTCGTGACGATCACCGCCGTCGACGCGTCGTCGTCGCCGCCGTTGCAGGCCGCGGCGAGTACCGCGAGTCCGACGACCAGGGTGATCCGACGTCGCATCAGTCGATCACCCGGATGAGGCCCTCTTGCACGACCGACACGACGAGGGTGCCGTCCGCGGTGAAGATCGAGCCGTCGGCGAGCCCGCGAGCCGACGAGGCCGAGATCGCCCGCTGTTGATACAGCAACCAGTCGTCGGCGCGGAAGGGGCGATGGAACCACATCGCATGATCGAGGCTGGCCATCATCAAGTCGTCGGTGAACGACGATTTGCCGGACGGGCGCAGCGCCGTGTCGAGCAGCGTCATGTCGCTGGCGTACGTCACGATGCAGGCATGGAGCACGGGATCGTCGGGCAGGGTGCCGTCGGCGCGCATCCACACGAGCTGGCCGTCGGTCTGCAGGCCGGGTTCGAAGGCGTGATCGGGTGGGGCATAGCGGGTGTCGATCGGGCGCGGGCGGTCGAGCCAGGCACCCACTCGCTCCCGGTAGGGCTCGAGCCGTTCCTGGTACGTGGGCAGCCCGTCGGGCGGTTCGACGCCGCTCGGCATCGGCAGGTGGTAGTCGAGACCGTCCTCGACCGTGTGGAAGCTGGCCTGCAGGTTGAAGATCGGGCGACCGTGCTGGATCGCGACGACGCGACGCGTCGTGAAACTGCGGCCGTCGCGCAGCCGATCGACTTCGTACAGGATGGGCACCGTCGGGTCGCCCGGGCGCAGGAAGTAGGCGTGGAGGGAGTGGACGTGACGGTCGGCGTCGACCGTCCTCGACGCGGCGACCAGCGCCTGGCCGGCGACCTGGCCGCCGAAGACGCGCTGACGGTCCTCGTCGGGTTGGGTGCCCCGGAAGATGTTCACCTCGATCGCTTCGAGGTCGAGCAGTTCGATCAGTTCGTCGAGGGCCTGTGACACCCCGCCATCGTGCCACGCCGGCGTCGGGCCGACCCACCGGCGGGCCGGCAGCGGCCGTCGGTACGATCCGAGGGTGCCCCTCGATCCGCAACTCCGTCAGCTCGCGCTCGCCACGAAGGGTTTCATGCCGCCCGACGAAGGAGACGCCCTCTTCGAGGCGGCACTCGCAGCCGGCGCCGCGGTGCACGGGGCCCCATGGGTCGAGGTCGGGTCGTACTGCGGCCGGTCGACCATCTGGTTGGGGGCCGCAGCCCGGGCCGCCGGCACCCACCTGTTCGCGGTCGACCACCACCGCGGGTCGGAGGAGAACCAGGCCGGGTGGGAGCACCACGACACCGAGGTGGTCGACGAACGGATCGGCAAGATGGACACCCTGCCGTTCTTCCGACGTGCCGTCCACGACGCGGGTCTCGAGGACACGGTGATCGGTGTCGTCGGAGCGTCCCCGAGTGTCGCTCGACACTGGACGACGCCGATCGGGTTCCTCTTCATCGACGGCGGGCACGGCGACGAGCCGGCGCGTCTCGACTTCGAAGGGTGGGCGCACCTCGTCGCGCCGGGCGGCACGCTCGCCATCCACGACGTGTTCCCCGACCCCGCCGACGGCGGGCGGCCGCCGTACGAGCAGATCTATCTCCCGGCGATGGCGAGCGGTGACTTCGACGAGATGTCGGTCACGGGTTCGCTGCGGGTGCTCCGCCGTCGCTGAGCGGTCGGACCGACCGACGGGAGAGCGTTTCGCCCAGGACGTCGGGGTGGATCCGCCATTCGACGTACACGAGGAGGAGGGCTGCTGCGATGATCACACCGCCGGCACCGATGCCGAGTGCGGTCGGCGAGATCTCGTAGAGCACACCGCCGATCAGGGGCCCGACGACGCGACCGAGCGCCATGACGGCCTGGGCGTCACCGGCGCGTTCGTCGGGGTAACGCGACCGCTCGGCGAGGAGCGAGAAGGCGCCCGGGACACCCATCCAGAACGCGAATCCCCAGACGATCATCGCCGACCAGAACGCCACGGGGACGTGGACGGCACCGAGCGTGAAGGCGGCCAGGCCGGTCAGTGTCAACCACAATCCGGCGAGTCGGCGGTCGCCGCGGAACCTCGCCGACGGCAGCCCCGCCAGCGCGTTCGCTGCGAACACGAGCGACACGGTGAACGCGGGCAGCCCGACGATCTCGGTGCCGATCGCTCCGGCGAACACGAAAGTGGCTGATCCGCCGAGGGTGAGGGTGCCGAGCGCCACGAGGATCGCGAATGCCGCTCGCGTCGGGCGGTGTCGCGGTGATCGCGGCCGTTTCGCCGCTTCGAGGTGCATCGAGCGGATGAACACCGCCGGCACGAGATACAGCCCGCCGAGCACGACGAACATCCAGTCGGGGCCGGCCTCGTCGACCACGACGGCGATGATGGGTGACGCGATCGTCCCGACGAGCGGGCCGATCACGGCGACGTCGCCCACCCGTTCGTTGTCGCCGAACACCTCCGCCCACGCGATCCATGCGATCAGTCCGAGCGAGACGCCGCTCACGAACCGGGTGCCGACGAGGAACGCGAACGCGGGCGCCACGGCAGACAGGAGGTTGGCCAGCACGCCGAGGACGATCGCGATCGTCATGACGCGACGCCGTGGACGGAGCACGCGCGGAGCGAGCGACGACGCCAGCATGAAACCGGCGAGCTGGGCCGTCGACACGATGCCGACGAGGCCGATGCTGAGGCCGCGGTCGCCGGCGATGGCGGGGATCAGGAACGGGGTGGCGGCGAACACCACGGTGCTCACCGCGGTGGCGGTGAAGACCCCGGCGGGGATGTCGGGTCGGAGCGTCTGGACGACGCGAACCGGAGCGAACGACATCGAGCGTCAGCTCGCGGCGGTGTCGACGGGCGGGAGTCCGCGCTCGTCACGCATGTCGTCGAGCGCTGCTGCGATGGCGTCGCGCGCCCGACGGGTGAGCTCGTCGACGTCGTGCTTGGTCATCCCGTCGGTCTCGATCGGCTCGAGGATCCTGGCCTCGGCGTGGCTGCGACCGAAGCGCCAGTCGTGCTTGACGAGCGCGTCGCGCGTCCCGATGACGGCGATCGGCAGGATCGGGACCCCGGCCTGGACCGCCAGTCGTGCCGCTCCGGTCTTGAACTCCTGGAGTTCGCCGGTCTTCGACCGGGTGCCCTCGGGGAAGATCATCACCGAGACCTTCTTGTCGAGCCGGTCGCGGCTCTCCTTGAGCGCTGCGATGCCGGACTTCTTGTCGTCGCGATCGAGGCGGATGTCGCCGACCATCCGCATGCACCACCCGACGAGCGGGAACTTGAAGAAATCGCTCTTCGACATCCACTTCGTCTCCATGGGCACGTGACAGAGGAGCAGGATGTCGACGAAGCTCTCGTGGTTCGCGACGACGACGTACGGGCGCCGGGGGTCGTTCGGCACGCTGCCCGAGACGGTGAACGTCCACAGCGGGCTCAGCTTCTCCATCACGACGCCGATCTGACGGAACATTCGGCCGGCGTGATAGGCGCCGGGGTCGAACGGCATCGTGACGAGTCGGATGACCGCCACCATCGGCGTGATCACGATGATCGCGACCACGAGCACGAACCACGTCCAGATCGACCACAGCGTTCTCGAGAGCATCGCCGTCGAGCATACGGGTCCGCGGCGAGGCGGGCCGTGGTCGTGTGTCAGGCCGGACGGAGCGACGGCCGCACGAACAGGTCGCTGCCGGCGCTCGCTCCGGCGATCGCATCGGCGGCGAGTACGACGGCCGCCGCCGTGTAGGAACTCGTCTCACCCTCGGGGAAGACGACCTTGTCGGGGTAGACGAGCCCGGTCAGGTAGCTGCCGTCGGGGCAGCGGTGCGACCGGGTCCAGCGGAGCAGGTCGGTGGCCGTCGCGAACTCGCCGATCGAGGCGTACGCGAGCGAGGCCTCGGCGGTCTCGGAGGCAGTGATCCACGGTTCGTCGCTGACACAGCGGATGCCGAGCCCCTCCATCGAGAAGGTGGGCCAACCGTCCGCGAGACGGATCTTGGCCGCCTCACCCTCGATGGCGCCGGTGAGCACCGGGTAGTACCAGTCCATCGCCCAGCGGGTCTTGGGCTGGAAGGCCAGCGGCTCGTTGGCGATCAGGGAGCACATGCGGTCGGCGGCCTCGACCCAGTCGGGTCGTGGCGACCCCGTCGCGAGGCCGACTGCGGCGCCGCACCGGAGTGCGTGTTGGATCGACGACGAGCCGGTGAGCAGGGCGTAGTCCCAGCGCCGTGTGCCGTCCGCCTCGACCGCCCAGAGCGCCAAGCCGTCGTCCTTGCGGAGCGACAGGACGTGGTCGAGTGCTCGTTCGACGACCGGCCACAGGTTGTCGACGAAGCTGCGGTCGCCGGTGCACTTCCAGTGGTGCCAGACGCCGGTCGCGATGTACGCCACGACGTTCGTGTCGATCTTGTCGTCCTCGACCGCCATGTCACGGTCGCCGTCGGGGAGGTAGTAGTTGTGCCAACTGCCGTCGGGGCGCTGGATGTCGGCCAGCCATTCGTAGGCGCGCTCGGCCTCGCGGTGCAGGCCGGCGACGTCGAGCGCCATGGCCGACTCGACGTGGTTCCACGCGTCGCAATGCCCGCCGGGCCACCACGGGATCATGCCGCTCTCGGTCTGGAGCCCGGCCAGGTGCTCGGCCGACGTCACGACCTCGTCGCTCGAGATCACACCGGGGAGATCGGGGATCCGGCTCACGCGTCGCTCCGCTTGGTCGCGTAGTGCACGGAGCTCTTGCCGAGCACCGGTGACAGCACCCGCTCGGCGACCTTCGTGGTCGTCGGTTGCTCGATGATGTCCCACTCGAGGAACTTGCGGTACTTCGCCACCATCGGGTGGTCGTCGTCGGCCGGACCGACGGCGCACTTGAGCCACCAGTACGGCGAGTGCAGCGCGTGTGCTCGGTGGTAGCCGTCGACGTCGAGTCCGGCCGTGCGGAGCTTCGCTCGGAGCTCGGTCTTGGTGTAGATGCGGACGTGGCCGCCGACCGACTTGGGCGCGTGGTACTCGTCGCTCAGCTTCCAGTTCACGACCTCGGGCGACCAGGCCGGGACGGTGGCGGCGAACCGCCCGCCGGGCTTGAGCACCCGGACCATCTCGGAGATCGCCGTGACGTCGTCCTGGATGTGTTCGAGGACCTCGGAGGTGATGACGACGTCGAAGGTGTCGTCGGGGAACGGGAGTCGTGTCGCGTCGCCCTGCAACACGCCGATGAGGCGGTCGGGGGTGATCTCGCCCTGCTCGACCATCGCGGCGAGGGTGTCTCGCGTCTCGACCACCTCGTCGGCGGCGTAGTCGAGTGCGACCACGCGGGCGCCGCGTCGGGCGCACTCGTACACGTGACGCCCGAACCCGGAGCCGACGTCGAGCACCCGGTCGTCGGGGCGGAGGCCCAACTCGTCGAAGCGGATGGTGAGCACGTCAGATCCGCCCGTTCGCCGCCAGCTTCTGGACGTTCTGGGGCATCGCGAGGACCTCGCGGTACTGCTCGACGGTCAGCTCGGCGCAGCGGCGCCAGGTCCAGCGTTCGAGAACACGCTGGCGACCGGCGTCGCCCACACGTGCCCTCGCCTCGGGATGGTCGAGTGCGTGGCGGATGGTGGTCGCGAGGTCGTCGGCGTCGCCCTTGCGGCACCGGAACACGGTCTCGCCGTCCTGTCCGGTCACCTCGGGCAGTGCTCCACCGTCGGTGGCGACCAGTGGCGTCCCGGAACACATTGCCTCGATCGCCGGGAGGGAGAACCCCTCGTACAGGCTCGGGACGACGGCGAGTTCGGCTTCGGAGTAGAGCTCGACGATCCGTTCGTCGGGCACGCCCGACACGAACTGGATGTGGTCGGCGAGGTCGTACTGGTCGATGAGGTCCATCGACTTGCCGGGCTTGGCCCGGCCGATGACCGTCAGCGAGATGTCGGCGCCGTCGGCGCGCAGCTTGGCCATCGCCTCGATCAGGTAGGCGAGGCCCTTGATCGCGACGTCGGCCGAGGCGGTGGTGATCAGCCGGCCGGGGACCCGCTCGACGCCGTCGAGCGGGCGGAACAGGTCGGGGTCGACGCCGACGGGAACGAGCCGCATGTTCTCCATCGGGACGCCCATGTCGGTGTGGATGTCGTTGATCGAGTTCTCGCTCACGACGACCACGCGAGGGACGCGGGAGGCGACCTTGCCCTGCATGCGCACGAAGCTGTACCACCGCCCGATCGAACGCTTCTTGAACCAGTTCGGAGCAGCGTCGATCTCGAGTGCCCGGTCGCGCGTGATCGGGTGGTGCAGCGTCACGATCAGCGGGATCTTCTCCTCGAGTTTCGCGATGCCGTAGCCGAGCGACTGGTTGTCGTGCACGAGATCGAACTCGCCGAGTCGCTTCGACAGGTGAGCGTTCACTCGGGCGCTGAACGCGAGCGGCTCGGGGAACTGTCCGGTGCAGAACACGGCGGCTTCGAGCAGGTCGTAGCGGCTCCGGAACTCCCAGTACGCAGGAAACCGTCCGGGGTACTGGTCGTTGAAGATGTCGAGCGACGGCAGTTTCGTGAGCGGCACCCGTTCGTCGAGCACCGGGTAGGGCTGACCGGCGAACACCTCGACGTGGTGCCCGAGGTCGACGAGCGCCTTGGTGAGGTGCCGCGTGTAGATGCCCTGGCCGCCGACGTGCGGCTTGCCGCGATACGTGAGATACGCGAGCGACAGGGGCGCGTGGGGGTCGTGTCCGGCCGGGGGCATCGGGCCAGACTACCGGCAGGTGTTACCTGGAGGTAACAAGACGTCGGTCACGGAGCGTGGCGGCTCGATCAGCAATGGGTGCCGTCCGTCCCGACCGACACCGTACCGCTCTGGGTCGTTCGGTTGCCGGGTCGGTCGACCGCCGACACCGTCCACGCGAACACGCCGAGGTCGGGCTGTCCGTCGTCGTTGCCGTCGATGTCGAAGCCGCCGTAGTAGGTGTCGCCGTCGGGGAGCAGCGGCTCGAACTCGGTCTGACCGGCGGGTGTCGTGATCGTGATCCCCGCGGTGATCGGTGGCGACTCGTCGGTGATGCCGGCCTGCCACGAGATCCACGTCTGCTGCGAGCTGATGCAGATGTGGGTGGGCGGCGGCACGAGCTTCAGCACGGGCGGACGGGCGATCGTCGCGGTCGCATCGACCGTGGCGTCCGCGCCGGTGCCGTAGAACGTGAACGATCGTGCGACCGGGCCCTCGGTCGGCCAAGTGCGGTCGACGAACACGGTCACGGTCGTCGACGAGCCCGGGGCCAGTTCGCCCTGCGTCGGTGAGATCGTGAACGGTGAGGTGCCGCCACGGAAGCCGAGCGGGCCGCTGAAGCTGTACCACGTGATCGGTGCGCCTCCCGGGTTCGACAGGGTGACGGTCGCCGACGGTCGGGTCGGTCCGAGGTCGATGCTGCCGGACGACAGGCGCAGCGTCCCCGGGGTCGTGGTGGTCGTGGTGGGGGGCGGCGCGGTGGTCGTGGGGCGCGTCGTCGTCGGCGGGGGTGCCGGCAGGGTCGTGGTCGCGGTCGTCGTCGTCGTCGTCGTGGCACCGGGGACCACGGGACTCGCCCCGACGGCCGGCGTGGTCGAGGTCGTGATCGGCAGGGTCGTGCTCGTCGTCGAGGTGGTGCTGGTGGTGGTGGTCGTCGTGCCGAGGGTCGTGGCGGTGTCGGCCGTGGTGGTCGGCACCGTGATCGGGACGGTGGTCGCGGCCACCGGCGCGGCGGCGATCGTGGTCGTGCCTGCGACGTCCGTGGTCGTGGTGGTCGACGACGGGGGAGGACCGGTTGCCACCTGGCCGTCCGACGAGTCGGCCAGGACGTAGACGGCGCCGCCGGCGGTGAGGAGGAGCAACGCGGCTGCGCCGAGCACGATCAAGGCCAGCTTGTGGAGATGCCGCAGCGCCGACGGGAAGCCGCCGGGCCGTCCGAACCCGTAGGCCGCAGCCCCGCCGGCCCCGCTTCCGCCAGCCGGAGCGATGTTCGAGGTCGCGGCGAGGACGCGATCGCGCAGCGCCGGGGGAGCGGCGAACGCCGGTGCGCCGGCGAAGAGTGCCAGTGGCACGACGGTCTTGCGGGTTCGCTCGCAGATCTCGCACTGGTCGATGTGGCGGGCCACGCGCTTGCGGATCAGCACCGAGAATTGTTCGTCCCACCCGCGGAGGATCGCAGCGAGTTCGTCGCACTCCTTGCGACCCCGACGTGCCACGCAGAACGCAGCGAGGCTGCGCTCGGTCCGTTGACGCATCCGGTGAACGAGGCCGTAGCTCTGCTGGGCGGACACGCCGAGTGCGTCGGCGAGATCGGCGCCGTCGAGACCTTGTCGCACGCTCAGCTCGAGCACCAGCTGGTCGCGCTCGTCGAGCCCGGCGGCCGCGCCGCGGACGAGCGCGGCGAGTTCGTCGTACTCGACGCCGGCGGCTGCGTCGTGTTCGTCGGGGGGCAGCTGCATCTCAGCCGCCGCCTCGGTGAAGTCGGTCGGGACGGCGCGGCGACCTCGCTTCGTCCGTCGGTACACCTCGTTGCGCAGGATCGCGAACAGCCACGGCTTCAGCCGCGACGGGTCGCGCAGCTGCCCCAGGCGCTCGGCCGCGACGACGAACACGTCCTGGACCACGTCCGCTGCGTCGTGACGGTTGCCGGTCATCGCCGCCGCGGTGTCGTAGAGCGTCGCGCCGTACAGGTCGTACATGCCCGCGAGCGCGCTGCGGTCGCCCGAGAGATACGCGTTGACGAGCTGGGTGTCCGTGACGGTCGACATGATGCATGAGCCTCCTCCTCCGGGCGTCCAGAGATGTCGGAGGCGGGGATCTCGCGCTTTTTC
>JBPEWX010000010.1:0-2062 GCA_052032235.1 Ilumatobacter sp.
CTGGCTCGAACGGGCAGGTGGTGGACCGACTTCATTGGGGGAGCGACGTCGGCGCACCGGCCCCGACCCGCGTGCCGTCCGGCCGGTTCGCGGTGTCAACGTCGTCGGGTACCACCACATCAGCAGCGGGCTCGGCGACGCGGCCCGCGCCTTCTCGGCGTGTCTGCGGGCGGCCGGCGTCGACGTGGTCGAGATCGACAACGACGTCAGCCAGAGCCCGCGTCGACGGTCGGCCCGCCCGGCGTCCGGCCCGATCCACGACACGACGGTGGCGTTCGTGACGGCGTTCGAGTTCCCGTCGTTCTGCGAGCGGCGCCCCGATCTGGTGGCGCCCGACCGCCGCATGATCGGCTACTGGTTCTGGGAGCTGAGCACGGTGCCACCGACGCACCGGGACGCGATCCGCCTGACCGACGAGGTCTGGACGCCGACCACGTTCGTGCACGACGCGTACACCGCCGCCGACCCGTCGCGGCCCGTCCGGCTGATGCCGATCCCGCTCCCCAGACCCGACGTCGACTCGACGGTCGTCGAGCGGTGGCGGCGCGAACTCGGATCGGCCTTCACCTTCTTGGTGAGCTTCGACTATCTGAGCATCCCGGAGCGCAAGAACCCGCAGGCCGCGATCGAGGCGTTCCGCACGGCGTTCCCCGACCGCGAGGACGAGTCGACCCGGTTGCTGGTCAAGACGATCAATCGCGAGCATCGTCCCGCCGAGGCGGCGACGATCGAGGCGACCGCCGAAGGCGACGACCGGATCACGTTTCTCGACCGTCATCTGGACGACGACGACCACCACGGCCTGATCGGAGCCGTCGACTGTCTCGTCTCGCCGCACCGCAGCGAGGGGCTCGGGCTGCAACCGGCCCTCGCGATGTGGCTCCGGACACCGGTCGTCGCGACCCGCTACGGAGGCGTCGTCGACTATCTCGACGACGACAACTCGCTGCTCTGCGGATACCGCGAAGTCGGTGTCGACGTGGGGGAGGGCATCTACCCGCAGGGCGCTCCATGGGCCGACGTCGACGTCGACGAGTTGGCTGCGCAGCTGCGTCGACTGCGCCACGACGCCGACCTCCGCGACCGGCTCGTCGCGACGGCTCACCGTCGGATCGCCGACCAGCCCACCGACGCCGAGTTCGGACGCCGATATCTCGACGCGCTGCGGACGGTGGCGCCCCGGTGACCACGCCCGACCCACACGCCGGCGTCGTCGCGACCCGCAGTAGGCTCGCCGTCTCGTGAACGGGAACGCACGTCACCCCGGTACTGCGCCGGCAGCGACGTCGCGCGACGCTGCGGTCCGGGTGACGGCATCACCGGTCGCCGACGTCGAGTTCGCCTGGACCGAGACGCCACAACTCTCGATCGTCATCGTCACGTACGGCACCGGCACCGTGCTCGAACGCTGCGTCGACGATCTCGCAGCGTCACTCGCCGCCGATCGGATCGACGCCGAAGTGATCGTCGTCGACAACCCGCATCCCGAGCGTGGCAGCTGGGCCGGCGACCGTCTCCGGCTCACGACCAGCGGGATCCGGATCGTCCGCCCCGGCGCCAATCTCGGCTTCGGTGGCGGCAACAACCTCGGTGTCGGGATCGCTCGCTCCGAGCGGATCTGCCTGCTCAACCCCGACGTCTTCGTCCGACCCGGGCAGTTCGCGACGCTGCTCGAAGTGGCCGACCGTCACCCGGACGACATCGTCGCTCCCGCCTTCGTGTGGCCCGATGGTTCGGTCCAGGAGTACGGCTTTCGCCTCCTCGCCGACGGTTCGCCCCGAGCCGTCGAGGAGCCGGGAGCCGACTTCGACTACTGCTCGGCAGCGTGTTGGCTGCTGTCGACGTCGATGTTCGCCGAACTCGGTGGCTTCGACGACGTGTTCCATCCCGCGTACTACGAAGACGTCGACTTCGTCTTCCGGGCCCGTGCGGCCGGCCGTGAGATCCACCTCGTCGACGAGGTGCGGGTCGTCCATGCCGTCCACTCCGAACTGTCGTCGGGGTGGGGGGAGCCGACCGTCGACGCCGGTCGTCAGCGACAGCGGTTCGTCGAGCGCTGGGG
>JBPEWX010000100.1:0-3028 GCA_052032235.1 Ilumatobacter sp.
GACGTGCTGGTCCACACGTGGGACCTGGCGAAAGCCACGGGCCAGGACGCGTCGATCGACGCGGACTTCGCCGCCGGGATGTACGACGGCATGCTCCCGATGGACGCCATGCTCCGCCAGAGCGGCCACTTCGGTCCCCGTGTCGACGTCGCCGACGACGCCGACCCCGTCACCAAACTGATCGCCTTCACCGGCCGCACCCCCTGACGGGGCGGGGCGTCAGCGGAGCTTTTCGAGTTCTTCGATCAGTTCGCTGACGGGGCGGTAGGTCAGGCCGGCCATGGCCTTGTGGACGTACCGGATGGTGCCGTCGGCGTCGACGATGAAGATGCTGCGACGCGGGAAGCCGATGGGGCCGAGGGTGCCGTATGCGCCGGCCACTTCCTTGTCGGTGTCGGCGAGGAGCGGGAACTCGAAGCCGTGCTTGCCGCTGAAGGCTTCCTTGCTCTCGACCGACTGGGCCGAGATGCCGACGATCTGCGCATCGAGATCGTCGAACTGGTCGAGGCCGTCGTTGTAGGCGTTGAGCTGCTTCGTGCACACCGGGGTGTCGTCACCCGGGTAGAACACGAGCACCAGCGGTTTGCCGGCGAAGTCGCTCAACGAGTACTCACGACCGCCCGTGCCGGGCAGCGTGAAGTCGGGTGCGCGGTCGCCGACGCCGACACTCATCCGGCCGCCGCCTCCATCACATCGTCGGCGATGTCGAAGTTGGAGTAGACGTCCTGGACGTCGTCGTTGTCCTCGATCGCTTCCATGATCCGCAGGATCTTCTTGGCGTCCTCGACCGAGGTGACCGGCACCAGGTTGTCGCTCACCATCGGGGTATCGGCCGACATGATCGTGTAGCCGGCGCCCTCGATGGCGTCCTTGATGTCGTACGTGTCGCTCGGGTTGCCGACCGTGACCTGCCAGGCGTCGCCGACGTTCTCGACGTCGTCGGCGCCGGCCTCGAGGGCCGCCATCATGAGCTCGTCCTCGTCGACACCGTTGCCCTCGACGAGGATGATGCCCTTGCGGCTGAACTGCCAGCCGACGGCACCCGGCTCGGCCATCGTGCCGCCCATCTTCGTGAGGGCGGAGCGGATGTCGGCGCTGGTGCGGTTGCGGTTGTCGGTCAGTACGTCGATGAGGAGGGCGACACCGCCCGGGGCGTAACCCTCGTAGGTGATGTCCTCGTACGCGTCGGCGCCACCTTCGCCGGTGCCGCGCTTGATGGCACGGTCGATCGCGTCGTTCGTCATCTGCGCGGCCTTGGCCTTCTGCACGGCCGTGCGCAGCGACGGGTTCATGTCGGGGTCGCCGCCACCACCTCGGGCCGCCACTTCGATCTGGCGAGCCAGCTTGGCGAAGAGCTTGCCGCGCTTGGCGTCGGCGGCGCCCTTCTTGTGCTTGATCGTTGCCCATTTGGAATGGCCGGACATCAGGTGTTCTCCGTCTGTGCGTCGTGTCGCTCCGAGAACGACTCGTGCTGGAAACTGTTGAGGAAGGCGGCGTGCAGGCGGTGGTCGCCTGCCAACTCCGGATGAAAGGATGCCACGTACACGGCACCCTGCCGCAAGAACACCGGCACGCCGTCGTGCTCGGCGAGCACCTCGACGTCGTCACCGATGCGGGTGACCTTGGGGGCTCGGATGAACACCCCGTGGAACGGGGCGGCGTCGGAACCGAGCACCGACACGGTCAAGTCGGTCTCGAACGAGTCGAGCTGGCGGCCGTACCCGTTGCGCTGCACCGTGATGTCGATGGCGCCGAACGACCGCTGGTCGGGCCGTCCGTCGAGCACCTCGGTGGCGAGCAGGATCATGCCGGCGCACGTGCCGAAGACCGGCATGCCGTCGGCGATCCGTTGCGCGAGCGGTTCGAACAGCTCGCTCGACAGGAGCAGCCGCGACATCGTCGTCGACTCACCGCCCGGCATCACGAGCGCGTCGACGCCCGCGAGGTCGCGCGGGGTGCGCACCTGGCGCGACAGCGCGCCGAGCTCAGTGAGTCGCTGCTGGTGCGATTCGAAGGCGCCCTGCAGTGCGAGCACGCCGATCATCGGCGCACCCACCTGGGGGCTCCTGACTGTCGCGACCCAAGGGTCACCAACCGCGCTCGGCGTAGCGCTGGTTGATCTCGTCCATGCCGATGCCGGTCATCGGGGCGCCGAGCCCACGGCTGACCTTGGCGAGGATGGAGGCGTCGTTGAAGTGCGTCGTCGCCTCGACGATGGCAGCCGCACGGCGGGCCGGCTCGTCGCTCTTGAAGATGCCGGAGCCGACGAACACGGCTTCGGCGCCGAGCTGCATGGCGAGCCCGGCGTCGGCCGGGGTGGCGAGGCCACCGGCGCAGAACAGCGGGACGGGCAGCTTGCCGGTCTCGGCGATCTCCTGCACGAGCGGGAGCGGCGCCTGGAGGTGCTTGGCCCAGTCGAACAGCTCGGCCGAGTCGGCCTGGCCGATCTTCTTGATGTCGCCGGTGATCGAACGCAGGTGACGCACCGCCTCGATGACGTTGCCGGTGCCGGCCTCGCCCTTCGAACGGATCATGGCGGCACCTTCGCTGATGCGACGCAGCGCCTCACCGAGGTTGGTCGCACCGCACACGAACGGCACGGTGAACTTCCACTTGTCGATGTGGTGTGCCTCGTCGGCCGGGGTGAGCACCTCGGACTCGTCGACGAAATCGACACCGAGCGACTCGAGGATCTGCGCCTCGACGAAGTGACCGATGCGGGCCTTGGCCATCACCGGGATCGACACGGCGGCCTTGATGCCCTCGATCATGTCGGGGTCGCTCATGCGGGCCACGCCACCGTCGCGGCGGATGTCGGCCGGCACGCGCTCGAGTGCCATCACGGCCGACGCCCCTGCGTCTTCGGCGATCTTGGCCTGCTCGGGCGTGACGACGTCCATGATGACGCCGCCCTTGAGCATCTCGGCGAGGCCGCGCTTGACGGGGAACGAGCCGGTCACGTGTTCGGACATGCCGACAATCGTACCGGTTCGCCCCCGTCGTTTCCCTGGTGGGAATGGCACCCGGG
>JBPEWX010000101.1:0-2989 GCA_052032235.1 Ilumatobacter sp.
GCCGGCGACGACGGCGGTGGCGGGAGGTCGCTCACCGCAGGCGCCGGTGCCGGCTCGGGCACCGAACTCGGCGCGTCGCCGGCGAGGAAGCGATCGACCGAGGCGTCGTCGGTCGGGTCGCCGGCATGCGCGAGGACGGCGACAGGAGCGCCGACGGCGACCTCCTCGCCGTCGGCGGCGAGCCACCGGAGCATCCGACCGTCCGTCTTGGCCTCGACGTCGGTCTCGACCTTCTCGGTTTCGACCGTGTACAGCAAGTCACCGGCGGCGAACGGTGCGCCGGCATCGACGTGACGGGCGACGATCACGCCGACGTCCATCGTCTGGCCGAGGCGCGGCATCGAGAGCAGATCCATGGCAGTCCTCCTGGGTCAGACGAACGTCGAGTGCACGGCGGCGACGATGTCGTCGTTGGTCGGCAGCATCATCCGCTCGAGGTGGACGCTCTGCGGGAAGTAGGTGTCGGGCGTCGTGACGCGGGCGATCGGCCCCTCCAGCACGTCGATCGCCCGCTCGGCGACGACGGCCGCGACCTCGGCACCGGGTCCACCGGGTCCGGGTGCCTCGTGCACCAGCACCAGGCGTCCGGTGCGCTCCACCGAGGCGAGGATCGTGTCGAGGTCGAGCGGGCGGATCCCTCGCGGGTCGATGATCTCGACGTCGATGCCGTCACCGGCGAGTTGCTCCGATGCCGCGACCGCTCGACCCACGAGGCTGCCCCACGCGACGACGGTGACATCGGAGCCGCTGCGAACCGTTGCGGCCTGACCGATCGGCACGAGATGCTCGCCGTCGGGTACGGGTCCGCGTCGGTTGTACAGGGCCTTGTGTTCGAGGAACAGGACCGGGTTCTCGTCGCGGATCGCCGACTTCAGGAGTCCCTTGGCGTCGGCCGGGTTCGACGGCATCAGCACGTACATGCCGAACGCGCTCTGGAACAGACCGCCGGGCGACTGCGAGTGCTCGGCACCGCCGCCGCCCTTCGCTCCCTCCGGCGCCCGGATGACCATCGGCACGGACAACTTGCCGCCGTGCATGTACCGCCACTTCGCCGCCTTGTTGTAGACCTCGTCCATCGCGATGCCGACGAAGTCGGAGTACTGGAGTTCGGCGACGGGACGGGTGCCGGTCATCGCGGCGCCGACGGCCGCGCCGGCGATCAGCGTCTCCGACAGGGGTGAGTCGAACACCCGCTTCTTGCCGTACTTGTCGTGGAGGCCCTTGGTCACGCCGAACACGCCGCCGAACCCGGCGACGTCCTCGCCGAACAGGAAGACGTGCTCGTCTCGGTCCATCTCCTCGTCGAGTGCCTCGTTGATGGCCTGCGCCATCGTGATCTCCCTCATGCCAGCACTCCTTCGAAGAGTCGTTCGCGGGTGGGCAGCGGGGCCTGCTTCGCCTGATCGGCCGCGGCGCCCATCTCCGTGTCGGCCTCCTCGGCGATGCGGTCGAGATCGGCCTGCGTGGCGATGCCGTCGCCGAGGATGCGGGACGCGAGGAGTTCGATCGGGTCGCGCCAGTGTTCACGGTCGGTGTCGGTGCGGTACTGCTGCGGATCGCCTTCGAAGTGGCCGCGGAAACGCGTCGTCTTCGCCTCGATGAAGGTCGGCCCGTGTCCGGCGCGTGCCCGGGCGACTGCCTCGGCGACGGCGTCGTGCATCGCGACGGCGTCCTGGCCGTCGACGATCACGCCGGGCATGCCGTAGCCCGCGGCCCGGGTGGCGAGATCGGTGACCGGTGTCGACTCCGACAGCGGCACCGACACGGCGTAGCCGTTGTTCTCGCACAGCCAGATCACCGGCAGCTTCCAGGCGCCCGCGGCGTTGGCGGCCTCGTGGAACGTGCCGCGGTTGGCCGTGCCGTCACCGAACATGCACATGACGACCTGACCGCTCTCGCGGTACTTGGCCGACATCGCAGCACCTGCGGCGAGCACGAAGGTGCCGCCGACCGTGCCGCTCTGGCCGAGCACGCCGACGTCGGGGTCGACGGTGTGCACGATGCCGGCACCGAGACCGCCGGTCGAGCCGGCGGTCGTGGCGAGCACGTCGCCGAACAGTTCGACGGCCGACACGCCCTTGGCGAGCAGCTGACCGACGCCGCGGTGGCTGTAGAAGAGGTAGTCGGTCCGCTCGAGCGCTGCGGTCGCGCCCGCCATCACGCCTTCCTGGCCGCGCCCCGAGTGATAGAGCACGATCGCATCGCCACTGTCGACGAGGCGAAGGATCCAGCGCTCGGCGGCGCTGGCGCGCATCATGTCGCGGTACATCCGCAACAGGGTCTGGTCGTCCATCAGTGGACCTCCTCTCCACCGGTGACGTTCAACGCCTCTCCGGTGACGAACGAGGCGGCGTCGGATGCGAGGTACCACGCCGCCTCGGCGATGTCGTCGGGCGCCGCGAACCGACGCAGGGGGATGAGCTTCTGCTGCTTCTTGCGGGCTTCCTCGCGGGTGATGCCGCTGCGGCTGGTGAAGGCATCCATCGGGCCGCCGGGCAGATCGAGCAAGGGCGTGTCGACGGTGCCGGGGCAGATCGCATTGACGCGGATGCCGGCCGGGCCGAGCTCGCGGGCGACCGACTGCGTGAAGCCGACGATCGCGAACTTCGCGGCGCTGTAGGCGCTCAGCAGCGGCCAGCCGGTCTTGCCGGCCTGGCTCGCCATGTTGATGATCGAGCCGCCGCCGTGCTCGGTCATGTGCCGGGCGGCGGCGCGGGTGCCGTAGAACGTGCCGGTCGCCATCACGTCGACGTTGCGCGCCCACTCGTCGTCGGAGAGCTCGGTGACCGGTCGGAGGCCGAGGCTGATGCCGGCGTTGTTCACCATCACGTCGAGGCGGCCGAACTCGTCGACGGCGCGAGCGACGAGCGCGTCGACTTCGTCCGACTTCGTGACGTCGCAGGCATGGGCGACCGCGGTGCCGTCGCCGGCTTCGGCGACGCGTCGGGCGGCCAGTTCGAGATCGGTCGGTGGCGGTACCTGATAATCG
>JBPEWX010000102.1:0-4175 GCA_052032235.1 Ilumatobacter sp.
TACGAGGCGACCGGCGTTCCCGTCGACGTGGCCGCCCCCTTCGACGAGACGGTCGAGGCAGCGCTGGCCGAACTCACCTCCTGACTCGACCCACGACCTCACCAGCCCTCCACGCAATCTCCATCCACCAGCCACACCCACACAGAAAGCACCGCACCATGAGTATCTCCACCCGTCAGCCCGCCTCGACCACCTCCACCGACGACCGCAGCAGCCGCATCGGTGGCGTCGCCGCCGTCGTCGCCGCACTCACGTTCGTGTTCGGCATCGTCATGTTCGCCACCGGCATGTCCGACTACACGACGGGCGATCCGAGCCCGGCCGAGTCGGTCGACTTCCTCGTCGCCCACCAGGGCTCGCTCCTGATCTGGTACGTCGTCATCTTCGTCGTGTTCGGCATCGCCCTGGTGCCGCTCGCCCTCGCCCTCCACCGACGACTGGCACCGGCCACGCCGATGCTGGCCAAGACGGCGACCGCCTTCGGGTTGATCTGGGCGGGCCTGATGTTCGCCACCGGGATGATCTCGAACATCGGGATCGAGGTCGTCGCCGACCTGGCCGGCTCGCACCCGGACGACGCCCCCGCCGTGTGGTCGTCGATCGACGCCGTCACCAACGGCCTCGGCGGCGGCAACGAGCTGGTCGGCGGTCTGTGGATCGGCCTGATCAGCCTGGCTGCCCTCGCCTCGGGCGCCCTCCCGAAGGCCCTCAACTGGCTCGGCGTGGCGACAGCCGTCGGCGGCATGGCCACCCTCGCCCCGGGCTTCGAAGCCGCCGAGATGGTGTTCGGCCTCGGCTCGATCGCCTGGTTCGTCTGGATCGGCGTCGCCCTCCTCCGCGACCGCACCGCCTGACCCGAGCCACCTCCCTCCAACGCACACCGACCCACCACGCACGACACACAGGAGTCCATCATGACCATCACCACCGAAACCTCGACCTTCGCCCCGCCGCAGCCCGGTACCCCGACCGCCGGGTTCGCCGCCAGCGCCACCGACGCCGTCAAGACCTACGGCCGCGGCGACGCCGCCGTCCACGCACTCGCCGGTGTCACCGTCGGCTTCGAACGGAACCGCTTCACCGCCATCATGGGCCCGTCCGGGTCGGGCAAGTCGACGCTCATGCAGACCGTCGCCGGCCTCGACACCCTGACGTCCGGCTCGGTCGCCATCGGCGGCGTCGAGCTCTCGTCGCTGAACGACAAGCAGCTCACCCGCATGCGTCGCGACAAGATCGGCTTCATCTTCCAGTCGTTCAACCTGGTGCCGACCCTGACGGCCCGGGAGAACATCCTGCTGCCGCTCGATCTCGCCGGCCGGAAGGTCGACGCCGACTGGCTCGACCACGTCGTGGCGACCGTCGGCATGGGGGAGCGCCTCCGTCACCGCCCGACCGAACTGTCGGGCGGCCAGCAGCAGCGCGTCGCCGTGGCCCGTGCGCTCGTCAGCCGTCCCGAGATCGTCTTCGGTGACGAACCGACCGGCAACCTCGACAGCCGCGCCGGCGCCGAGGTCCTGTCGTTCCTGCGCACCGCGGTGCGCGAACTCGACCAGACCGTCGTGATGGTCACCCACGATCCGATCGCCGCGTCGTACGCCGACCGGATCGTCTTCCTCGCCGACGGCCGCATCGTCGACGAGATGCTCTCGCCCACGCCCGACTCGGTGCTCGACCGCATGAAGCGGTTCGAGTACTGATCCGTCGACCTCCTCGAAGGGACACGCCATGTTGCGCCTCTCCATCCGTTCGCTGCTCGCCAAGAAGCTGCGATTCATCACCACGGCGGTCGCCATCGTCCTCGGCGTCGCCTTCACGGCGGGGACGATGATCCTCGCCGACACCATGTCGGCGTCGTACGGCACCGCGATCGAGGGCGTCGCCGACGGCGTCGACGTGGTCGCCCGCGGCCATCGCCTCGACCCCGACGATCCGCTCACCGCCCGCGCCGAGATCCCTCTCGACACGCTCGACACGATCGCCGGCCTCCCGGGCGTCGCTGCCGCCGCTCCGTACTCGGAGGGCTACACCGAGGTGATCGGTGCCGACGGTTCGACGATCGACGTGATGCAGAGCGTCGGGTTGAACTGGATCGACGACGACGTCCTCGCCCTGTACGAGATCGTCGACGGTCGTGCCCCGTCGGCCACCGGCGAGGTCGCACTCGGCGACAACACCGCCGAGCTGGCCGACGTCGCGATCGGTGACCCGGTCGACCTGTTGACGGTGCGCGGTCGCGAGACGTTCACCGTCGTCGGCCTGACCCAGCTGTCGGGTGGTGCGGCGTTCGGCAACACCGGGTTCGTCCACTTCACCGACGCCGACGCCGACGGTCGCATCACCGAGTCGGGTCAGACCGACTGGGTGATCGCCCGCGGCGACGGGTCGGTCACGCCCGACGCGCTGGCCGCCAGCGCCTCGCTCGTGCTGCCCGACCAGAACATCGTCACGGGCCAGGGCATGATCGACGAGCAGCAGGCCGACGTCGACCGCGCCGTCGACCTCATCCGCACGATCCTGCTCGTGTTCGGGTTCATCGCCCTGTTCGTCGGAGCGTTCACGATCGCCAACACCTTCACGGTGACGATCGCGCAGCGGACGAAGGAGCTCGCCTTGGTGCGGGCGATCGGTGCCGGTCGCCGCCAGGTGCTCGGCTCGGTCGTGATCGAGGCCGCCGTGCTCGGTGTGGTCGCCGCCGCGACCGGCGTCGTCGCCGGCATCGGCGTCGCCGCCGGCCTGACGAAGCTGTTCGAAACCTTCGGTCTCGAGTTCCCCGACTCCGATCTGGTCATCGCCACCCGGACGATCGTCTGGTCGATGGTGACCGGTGTCGGTGTGACGATCGGGTCGGCCCTGCTGCCCGCCCGTCGTGGTGCCTCGGTCGCCCCGGTCGAGGCGATGCGCGAAGCCTCGACCGAAGCACCGGGTGTCCCCATCCGCCGCACGGTCGTCGGCCTGGTCGCCGCCGTGGCCGGTGTCGCCCTCCTGATCGTCGGCGGTGCCGACGGGAACGCACGGACGGTCGGCTTCGGCTGCGCCCTCGCCTTCGTCGGTGCACTGGCGCTCGGCCCGGTGCTCGTCCGGCCGGTCGTCGCTGCCCTCTCCGTGCCGCTCGGCTGGTTCGGTGCGAGTGGTCGTCTCGCCGCCGCGAACGCCCGCCGCAACTCGAAGCGGTCGGCCGCCACGGCGTCGGCGCTCACGATCGGCGTGATGCTGGTCGCCGGTGCCGCCATGTTCGCGAGCACCGCATCGGAGACGGTGCGCGGCGACGTCGAAGAGGTGTTCGTCGCCGACCGGATCGTGCGGTCGCTCGGGATGAGCCCGGGCATGCCGACCGAACTCGCCGGCGCCCTCGCCGACATCGACGGCGTCGACGTCCTCCCGATGCAGATCGCCGACGTCTCGATCGACGGTGACACCACCGCCGTGACGGGTCTCGACCTGGCTGACGCCGACGGCTTCCTCGACGTCGAGGTCGTCGACGGCGCGATCGACGCCACCTCGCTGGCGGTCGGCGATCAGCTCGCCGCCGACCAGGGCTGGGCCGTCGGCGACCCGATCGACATCACCTTCGCCGACGGCGCGTCGGCGCAACTCCCGATCGGTGCGATCCTCGACGAGGGCGCCGCGCTCGAACCGATCGTCGCCCCGTACGACCTCGTCGCCGCCCACGGCATCGGTCTCGACCGGCTCCTCTTCATCGACGCCGGCGACGACGCCTCGATCGCAGCGGTCGAGGCGATCACCGACCAGATGCCGACCGCCACGGTCGAGACGGTGTCGGAGCTCTCCGACGCCATCGCCGGCACGTTCGACACCTTGCTGACGATCGTGCTCGGCTTCCTCGGCTTGGCGATCGTGATCGCCGTGCTCGGCATCGCCACCACGATCGGCCTGTCGGTGCACGAGCGCACCCGTGAGCTCGGCGTGTTGCGGGCGGTCGGCATGAGCCGCAGCCAGCTGCGCCGCTCGATCCGGTTGGAGGCGATCGTCATCGCCCTGTTCGGTACGGCGGTCGGTGCGGCCCTCGGCATCGGCGGGACGTGGGCCCTGCTCACGACCCTCGGCGACGACGGCTTCGCCTCGCCCGTCCTCCCGATCGGCCCCCTGGTCGGCACGGCGATCGGCGCGATCCTCGCCGGCACCGCCGCCGCGGCGCTCCCCGCCCACCGAGCCGC
>JBPEWX010000103.1:0-18250 GCA_052032235.1 Ilumatobacter sp.
CGGGGGATGGGGCAGACTCGGCGGCATGGGTGATGCGGCGTCGGTGCGGTTTCCGGAGTTGGGGTTCTACACACTGGCCGGCGGGGCGCAGGACCCTCGGGCACTGATCGACGAGTGCCACGACGCCGAACGGCTCGGGCTCGGCACCGTGTTCATCAGCGAACGGTTCAACGTGAAAGAAGCCGTCACCCTTTCGGGCGCCGCAGCAGCCGCCACGTCGAGCCTGCAGATCATGACGGCGGCGACGAACCACAACACCCGACACCCGATCGTCACCGCCTCGTACGCCACCACGATGCACCGCCTCACCCGTGGGCGATTCGTGCTCGGCCTCGGCCGAGGCATCGCTCCCCTGTTCGACGCCTACGGGCTGCCCCGCATCACCACCGCCCAGATGGAGGAGTTCGCCGACGTCATGCGGCGCCTCTGGCACGGCGAGACCATCCTCGGCCACGACGGGGCGATCGGCAGCTACCCGTTCCTGCGGCTCGACCCGACCTTCGACGAGGACATCCCGCTCGGCCTCGTCGCCTTCGGCCCGAACTCGCTCGCACTCGGTGGCCGCGCCTACGACCACGTCGTCCTCCACACCTTCTTCACCGACGAAACCCTCCAGCGGTGCGTCGCCACGGTGAAGCAGGCCGCCGAGCAGGCCGGCCGCGACCCCGACACCGTCACGGTCTGGTCGTGCTATGCGACCGTCGGCGACCACCTCGACGAAGCCACCCGGTTGAAGAAGACCGTCGGCCGTCTCGCCACGTATCTGCAGGCGTACGGCGACCTGATGGTCGAGACGAACCGGTGGGACCCGGCCGTCCTCGCCACGTTCCGCGCCGACGAGATCGTGCAGGGCATCGGCGGCGCGATCGACGTCGTCGCCTCGACCGAGCAGCTCGAGCACATCGCCGGGCTGCTCCCCGACGAGTGGTTGGCCCCGGCCGCCACCGGCACCGCCGAGCAGTGTGCTGCGTCGGTGCGAGGTCAGCTCGACCTCGGCGCCGACGCAGTGATCATGCACGGGGCGAGCCCGGCCGAACTCGAACCGATCGTCGAGGCGTACGGCACCCCGTGAGCGCGCCCTCCCCCCGACCGGTCCTGCGTGTCGGTTGTCCGATGTGGGCGCACGGGCCGTGGGTCGGCCGGTTCCTCTCCCCCGGCAACAAGGGCAACGAACTGTCCGAGTACGCCGGGTGGTGCAACGCCGTCGAGGGCAACACGACGTTCTACGCCGTGCCGGCCGCGTCGACGATCGAGAAGTGGGCGGCACAGGCGCCCGACGAGTTCCGGTTCGCGTTCAAGGTGCCGCGCACCGTCACCCACGACCTCCGACTCCGCGCCGGGGCCGAGGCGGCGCTCGCCGAGTTCCTCGACCGGATCGGGCCGCTCGGCGAGCGGATCGGCCCGGTGCAGTTGCAGATGCCGCCCTCGTTCGGACCGAACGACCTGCGGGCGCTCGCCGAATTCGTCGGGCGCCTCCCGGCGTCGCGCCGTTGGGTCGTCGAGCTCCGTCACCCGGCGTTCTTCGACGGCGGCGCCGCGCACCGGGCGGTCGATTCGGTCCTGCGCGACGCGCCGACCGGGCCGATCGGGCGGGTCGTGCTCGACACCCGCCCGCTGTACGCCGAGTCGCCCAGGTCGGAGGCGTCGGTCGACGAGCGACGCACGAAGCCGAAGCTGCCGGTCGTCACCGACCTGATGGGCGACGAGCCGGTGGTGCGGGTCATCGGCGCCGACCCGTCCGACCGCTCGCTGGCCGGCCTGACGGCATGGGTGCCGCAGCTCGTCGACTGGCTCGCCGAGGGGCGCCGACCGTACGTGTTCGTGCATCAGCCCGAGAACGTCGACTCGCCCGACCTCGCCCGCCGGCTCCATACCGCGGTGCGCGAACGGGTGCCCGACCTCGAACCGCTCCCCGACCCGCTCCCGGTCGCGCCGCGCGGCGAGACGACCGGGCAGTCGAGCTTGTTCTAGATGTACGTGCCGGGGCGGTCGCTCTGCGGCGGCAGGCCCTGCCCGGGCTGGCCCGGCTGACCGGGCATCGGCTGACCCGGCTGCGGTTGGCCGCCGGGTCCGATCTGGCGCATCTGTTCGAGCTGCTGGCGGGCCGCCATCTGCTGGGCGACGAGGGACGCCTGGATGCCGTGGAACAGCCCCTCGAGCCAGCCGACCAGCTGGGCCTTGGCGATGCGCAGCTCGGGCTCGGTCGGCACGGTGTCCTCGTCGAACGGCAGGGCGAGCATGCGGAGCTCCTCTTGCAGGTCGGGCGAGAGCGCCTCGCTCAACTCGACGACGGAACGCTCGTAGATCTCGGCCAGGCGCTCGCGGCTCGGTTCGTCGAGGTCCATGTCGCGGACTTCGTCGAGCAGCTGCTTCACCATCGACCCGATCCGCATGACCTTCGCCGGCTCGGTGATCGCTCCGGACGGCTCGGCGTCGTCGCCGTGCTCACCGTCGACCCCCACCAGCTCGCCACGCTCGACCTCGTCGCCACGACTGCCGTCGACGCCCTGCGGGTCGTCACCGTTCGTCGGCGTGTCGCCGTCGACCGAGTCGGTCGGGGCCTGCTCGGCGGTCGGCGTGTCGGGGGTGGTGTTGGTATCGGTCATCGAATCAGCTCCTGCGCTGTGCAACGGTTCGGCTCACTCGGCCATTCCCGCAACGAGCGGCACGTACACCTCGGCGGCGGTCATCGATCCGTGGCGACACATCAGCTCGAACGGTCCCGAGTCGAGCGGGTCGTAGTAGCTGACGAGCTCGTGGGCGACCACGGCGACGTCGCCGAGGCGCGAGGCGACCGGCGTCGGCAGCGTCGGCCCGAACCAGCGTTCGTCGATCATCTGCTCCTTGCTCAGCACCCAGCCGGTGTCGGAGAACTCGTCGGTTGCCGCCTGCAGCAGGTCGTCGAATCCGCCCTTGTGGGCGTGGAGCCATCGGAACCGCCCCTCGCCCGACTGCAGCGCGACGTGGTCGAGCAGACCGTTCGAGGGATACACGATGTTCGGACCGATCTCGACCTGGCCGTGATCGGCGGTGATCAGCAACGCGGTGCCGGGCGGCAGCAGCTCGAGGATGTCACCGACGAGCCGATCGGCAGCCCGCAGCTCCGCGTCGTAGAACTCGCCGAAGCCCCGCTCGTGGGCGATCTTGTCGACGCCGCCGTAGTAGGCGTACACGACGCGCTCACCGTCGTCGAGCAGGTGGCGGATCTCGATCGGCATCGACGAGGGAGCCCGCCAACCGACCGGGCGGCTGCCGCGGAGATGCGCCGACGAGAACGCCGAGCCGACCAGTTCCATCGGGGTCACGACCGGGACGGCGTCACCGAGGAACGCCGGGTACGACTGCACCCGCTCGGGCGGTTGTGATCGACGACGGTCTTCGCCGTCGACCGCCCAACGCAACACGTTCATGACCTCGCCACCGAGCACGATGCGGTAGCCGATCAGACCGTGCTCACCCGGTGTGAGCCCGGTGGCGATGGACGACAGCGCCGTCGCCGTGGTCGTCGGTGCGACGGTCGAGATCCGATCGCCCGTCAGCCCGGCGATGGTCGGGGCGACGTCGGGACGTTCCTGCAGCTGATCCCAGCCGAGGCCGTCGAGCACGAGCAGCACGACCTGGTCGGCGTGTCGGACCGGCTCGGGGAACCACGCAGGGAGCGAATCGGACCACGAACCGGGGCCGAGCAGCGCCGGCACGATGCCACGCACGTTGGCGCCGCCGTAGTCGGGGATGATCGGGGTGGGGGTCTCGGTGGTCACGCACCATGTAGTCCACCACCTCGCGCCCCCGATCGCCAACCGGACCGGCCGAGAAGGTCGGCTCCACGTCGGCCGGGAGGTCGAGCGCTACCCTGTGCGCCGTGCGTGTGTCGACCCGTGGGGACTATGCCTGTCGTGCCTTGCTGTCGCTCGCGCTCCACGACGAGTCGGGTCCGACGTCGGTCCGCGACATCGCCGAGCGCACGGGTCTGCCCCAGCCGTACCTCGAGCAGATCCTCCTGGCGTTGAAGGGTGCGGGGCTCGTCCGTTCGAAGCGTGGTGTCGGCGGCGGCTACGTGTTGGCCCGCGACGCGAGCGAGATCCTGCTCTCGGAGATCGTCTCGGCGGTCGACGGTCCGATCACGCTCGGCGACTTCGGGCAGCCGCACCAGGACGGCGCCTGCGACCACGAAGGCCAGTGCGTCCTGCTCGCGATCTGGAACGTCGCCGGCGAGGTCATGCGACGTCACCTCGAGGGCTACACCCTCGCCTCGATCGCCGAGGTCAGCCGGGGCGAGGCGCCCTGGCCCCAGGCCCCGGCCTGATCAGACCGCTCGGTCGTCGTCGACGACGGGGTGGAGGCCGTCGAGTCGCTGCTGCAGGTCGGCGGCGAGCGGGCTCTCGAACCGCACTGGTTCACCCGTGCCGGGATGCTCGAACGCCAGCTGGGCCGCGTGCAGGAACGGCCGCTCGACGCCGAGCTTCGGGCGTCGCTGGCCATAGACCGGATCGCCGACGAGCGGGTGGTTGATCGAGCTCAGATGAACGCGGATCTGGTGGGTCCGTCCGGTCTCGAGTTCGCATTCGAGCAGCGCCAGTTCTGCCGGGCGGTCGAACCGTTCGAGCACCCGGTACTCGGTGCGCGCCCACCGGCCGTCGGCCACGACGGCCATCTTGAGCGGGTCACGCTTCGACCGACCGATCGGCGCGTCGATGATGCCGTGCGGCGCGTCGGGGTGTCCCCAGACGAGCGCGAGATACACCCTGGTGGCGGAGTGATCGGCGAACTGCTCGATCAGGGCGTCGGCAGCGGCGTCGGTGCGAGCGACGACGAGCAGGCCCGAACTGCCGGCGTCGAGGCGATGCACGATGCCCGGACGGATGGGGTCGTCGCCCACGCCGTCGAGTTCGGGGAAACGCGCCAGGAGGCCGTTGACCAAGGTGCCGTCGGTGTTGCCGGCGCCGGGATGGACGACCAGTCCGGCCGGCTTGTCGACCACGATCACGTCGTCGTCGACGTGGATCACGCCGAACTCGACCCCGGCGTCCGGTGCAGGAGGACGGTCGCCTTCGACGGCGTCGGGATCGACCGACACCACCTGCCCCTCCTCGAGGCGGACCTTGCCGCTCGTCGCGGGTTCGCCGTCGACGACGACACCGCCCGCCTCGATGACCGCCGTGGCGACCGACCGGCTGACGTCGAGCACGAACGCGACGATGCGGTCGACCCGCTCGCCCGCGAGGGCCGGTGGCACGGTCTCGGTGATCATGCGTCCGCGGCTTCGTCGTCGGCGTCACCGGGCACGCCGGCGGCGTCGAGTGACTCGATCTCGGCCTGTCGTGCCGACCACCAGGAGGTGGCGATCAGGAGGATGCCGCCGACGGTGATGCCCATGTCGGCGACGTTGAAGATGGGGAACCACTGGAAGTCGATGAAGTCGACCACGGCGCCGCGCATCCACGCCGGATCGCGGAACAGTCGGTCGATCACGTTGCCGATCGCACCCCCGACGATGAGCCCGACCGCCACGTCGGCGACCGGGTTGTCTTCGCGTCGCACGGTGAGGACCAGCCCGACGATCACCACGAGCGCGACGACCCCGATGATCGGACCCAGGCCCTCGCCTTGGCTGAACGCCATGCCGTTGTTGAACGACAGGTTGAACCGCAAGGTCCAGAACACGTCGATGTCGCGATCGTCGAGGGTGTTGAGCGCCCACCACTTCGTGAGCTGATCGAGGACGACGACCGCCAGGGCGATCGGGGCCCAGCGCCGCGCGGAGCTGGGCAGGAGGCTCATCGCCTGCCGATCCCGCCGACCTTCTCCTCGACGAGCACGCTCGACCACGGGATCGCCTCGAGGCGTTCACGCGGGATCGGCTTGCCCGACACGACCGAGTAGCCGTACGTGCCCTGCATGATCCGCTCGATGGCGGCGTCGATCTCCTCGACGGCCTCCCGGGCCTGTGCGCTGAGCGCGAGGTCGCGTTCGCGTTCGACGACCATGGTGTCGCCTTCGCCACCTTCGTCGTCGAACTGGACGTCGCCCATCTCGGCTTCCTCGACGAGCTGATGCGCTTCGTCTTCGAGTCGCTTCACCTGGCCGGTGAGCGAGACCCGCTCCTCCTGGAGCAGGTCGTACATTTCCTTCACGAACGACAGGTCGAAGTCCTTCGTGTATCCGAATCCGTCTTTGTTGAAGCGGGGCTTCGGCAAATCCTGCACTGCTGAGGCCTCCTCGGCTGCCTTCTTGGCGCCGTCGGTCTTGGGGGTGGATGTGGTCGTCGTCGGGCGCTTCGTGGAGCTCGACGGTTGTTTGTTCGCAGCCGACTTGGCCGTGGACTGCTTCGTCGACCGTGCCGTCGTGGCGTCGGTCGTCGTCTTCTTGGCCGGGCTCTTCTTGGCGGCGGCTTTCTTGGCCGGTGCTTTCTTGGCCGGAGCCTTCTTGGCGGCGGCTTTCTTCGCCGGAGTCTTCTTGGCCGGAGCTTTCTTGGCGGCGGCCTTCTTCGCCGGAGCCTTCTTCTTGGCGGCGGCCTTCTTGGCAGCCGGCTTCTTGGCCGGAGCCTTCTTCTTCGCCGCCGACGCAGCGGGCTTCTTCTTCGCGGCCATCCGGCTCACCTCCGGGGATTCTGGACGCCGGACTCTACCGTCTCCGAGGCCCGAAATCGTTCATCCTCCGCCGATCAGCCGATCGAGCGATGCGGCCAGATCGGCGTCGTCGAGCCCGTCGATCTCGAAGTGCTTCGTGCGCGACGACGCACCGAGGACCAGCCGGATGTCGCGCGGGCGGACACCGAACGACGCGGCGAGGAACCGGCGGCACTCGTCGTTCGCCGCGCCGTCGACGGGCGGAGCGGCCACGGCGAGCTTCGGGTGGTCGCCGTACCAACCCGTGAACCCGCTGCGGCGGGCTCCGGGCCGGACACGAACGGTCAGCCGGGCCATCAGCGCTCGGAGCGGACCACCGTGATCGACGGCTCGCCCACCGAGGCGGTCGCCTCGACCGTCAGCGTCTCCGAGGTCACGAGGTCCCGGTGCGTCTCGAACGCCTCGACCTCGTCGGCCGGCCCGACGAGGGTGAGGACGATCCGGTCGCTCACGTCGAGGTCGGCGTCACGACGCGCCTGCTGGATCTTGCGGACCAGGTCGCGGGCGACACCCTCCCGTTCGAGCTCCGGAGTGACGTCCGTGTCGAGCACGACGAGCCCGTCGGTCGACTTCAAGGTGGTCACGGCGCCCTCACCGGACGACACCAGCCGGAAGTCGAACTCGCCCGGCTGCAACTCGATCCCGCCGACGATGGCGACGTCGCCGTCGATCGACCAGTCGCCGGCCTTGTGCGCTTTGATGACCTGTTGGGTCTGGCCGCCGAGGCGCGGCCCGAGCGCCTTCGGGTTGAGGACCAACTCCTTCGAGCCGTAGGCGTCGACGTCGGTCGTCAACTCGACGTCCTTGACGTTGAGCTCGTCGCGCAGGATCGCCAGGTGCGGCTGCACCAGGGCGGCGTCGGGAGTGGCGACCACGGCCTTCGCGAGTGGCAGTCGCACCCGGAGCCCTTCGGCCTTGCGCAGCGACAACAGCGTCGAACAGGCGTCACGCACCTGCGCCATGCCGGCATGGAGGTCGGCGTCGTGCGGGAACACGTCGGCCGACGGCCAATCGGTCAGGTGCACGCTCTGCTCCCCGCCGGTGAGCCCCTCGTAGACGTGCTCGGTCACCATCGGGAGCAGGGGCGCGGCGACCTGGCAGAGCGTCACCAGTGCCGTGTGCAAGGTGTCGACGGCGTCCTGGTCGCCCGCCCAGAACCGGTCACGGCTGCGGCGGATGTACCAGTTGGTGAGGGTGTCGAGGAAGGTCAGCACCTGCTCGCACGCCCCGAACAGGTCGTAGCGCTCCATCCGCTCGGTCGACGCGTCGACGAGTTCGCGGAGTTCGCCGAGCAGATAGCGGTCGAGGACGTCGGTCTGATCGGTCCGGAACGTGCCGACCACTCCCCCGGCGTTCGCGTACAGCGTGAGGAAGTAATAGGCGTTCCAGAACGGCAGCACGACGTGGCGGACCGTGTCACGCATCCCCTCCTCGGTCACCGAGAAGTCGGCGCCACGCAGGATCGGTGACGAGAGCAGGTACCAGCGCATCGCGTCGGCCCCGTACACGTCGAACATCTCGTTCGGGTCCGGGTAGTTCTTGAGCGACTTCGACATCTTGCGACCGTCGTCGCCGAGCACGATGCCGTGGCTGACGCACGTGCTGAACGCCGGCCGGTCGAACAGGGCCGTCGCGAGCACGTGCAGGGTGTAGAACCACCCGCGCGTCTGACCGATGTACTCGACGATGAAGTCGCCGGGATAGTGGTGCTCGAACCAGTCGGCGTTCTCGAACGGGTAGTGCACCTGCGCGAACGGCATCGATCCCGACTCGAACCAGCAGTCGAGCACTTCCGGCACGCGCCGCATCATCGACCGACCGGTGGGGTCGTCGGGGTTCGGCCGCACGAGTTCGTCGATCGACGGGCGGTGCAGATCGGTGACCTCGACACCGAAGTCGGCTTCGAGCTCGGCGATCGAGCCGTACACGTCGATGCGCGGGTATTCCGGGTCGTCGCTCTTCCACACCGGGATCGGCGACCCCCAGAACCGATTGCGGGAGATGTTCCAGTCGCGGGCGTTCTCGAGCCACTTGCCGAACTGGCCGTCCTTGATGTGCTCGGGCACCCAGGTGATCTGCTGGTTCAGCTCGACCATGCGGTCCTTGAACTTGGTGACCTCGATGAACCACGACGACACGGCGCGCTGGATCAACGGGCTGTCGCAACGCCAGCAGTGCGGGTACGGGTGGTCGTACGTCTCGTGCCGCAGCAGCAGGTCAGCGGACTTGAGGTCGGCGATGATCGTCTTGTTCGCCTCGAAGACGTGGACGCCTTCGTAGGTGGGGACGTCGGCGGTGAACTTCCCACCCTGGTCGACCGGGTTGACGACCTCGATGCCTGCTGCGTCGGTCACGACCTTGTCGTCCTCACCGAAGGCGGGGGCGATGTGCACGACGCCGGTGCCGTCGTCGGTCGTGACGTAGTCGGCGGTCAACACCTGGTGGGCGTTGTCGCGCCCGACGAAGAAGTCGAACGGCGGGTGGTACCGCGTCCCGACGAGGTCGGCGCCGGTGTGGCGCGACACGACCGTCGGCTCCTCACCGAGTTCGCGTGCGTACGCAGCGACGCGCGCCTCGGCGAGCAGGAAGCGCTCACCGGGATGCTCACCCGATTCGACGACGACGTACTCGACCTCGGGATGCACGGCAGCGGCGAGGTTCGAGGGCAGCGTCCACGGTGTGGTCGTCCACACCAGCATGTTGACGCCGTCGAGGTCGGTGCCCGGGGCGTCGACCTTCAACGACACCGTGACCGCCGGGTCCTGGCGCGGACGGTAGGTGTCGTCCATCTTGGTCTCGGTGTTCGACAGGGGCGTCTCGCAGTGCCAGCAGTACCAGAGCACCCGGAAGCCCTCGTACATCAGGCCCTTGTCCCACAGCGTCTTGAGCGCCCACATCACCGACTCCATGTAGTCGGTGTCGAGCGTCTTGTAGTCGTGATCGAAGTCGACCCAACGCGCCTGGCGGGTGACGTAGTCGCGCCACTCGTCGGTGAACTGCAGGACCGATGTCCGACATGCGTCGTTGAAGGCCCCGACGCCGTACTTCAGGATCTCCGGGTGTCCCGAGATGCCGAGTTCCTTTTCGACCTGGACCTCGGCGGGCAGGCCGTGACAGTCCCACCCGAATCGACGCTCGACCTTGCGACCCCGCATCGTCTGGTAGCGGGGCACGGCGTCCTTCACGTAGCCGGTCAGCAGGTGGCCGTAGTGCGGCAGACCGTTCGCGAACGGCGGCCCGTCGTAGAACACGTACTCGTTGTCGCCGTCCGTCCCGGCGTCACGGGCGTCGATCGAGGCCTGGAACGTGTGCTCACGTTCCCAACGGTCGAGCACGTCGCGCTCGATCGCGGGCAGCGCGGGTTGCGACGGAACGGTCGGGTATCGGCGGGTGGTGTTCACGAGGGCTCCTGGCGGACGTGTGTCGTCTTGTCACCAGGGACGGGACGTGCCCGCGGTACCACCCTGCTTGCCGTCCTCCGCGGAGGGCGACCACTCACCTGCGCCAGCGTTGACGGGCTGGACCCGTCCGGTTCTAATGAGCGACACGTGGGGTCACGCGTCGCCGTTCTTCCGGAGGCTCGGAGGTGATGGCCTCGTCAACGCCGTTGCCCGTCAAGGCTAACGGGCCCGACCCTCAGTTGGACGAAGGCGTTTCGCCGTCCGACTGGCCACGGATCGGCAGATCCGGTGCGTCGACCGAGTCGAGGGCCTGCGTCACGTCGAGTTCGCCGGTGTCGACGCTGCCGTTCGAGGACGGACCGCCACGGAACTCGTCGTCGGTGAGTTCGGTGTCGCCCAACGCGTCGGCGAGTTCGTCGGGCCCGGCGAAGGGCATCCTGGCCTCGGGCGGCAGGAACAGTTCGCCGGTCTCGTCGCCCGGCTCGTCGCTGGAGGCCGACACGATCGGTGGCGCGACCTGGCCGAGACCCGAGGGGACACGATCGCAGAGCGCCTCGATCTGTCGTGCGGCGCCGCGGAGGCGCTCGCGCTGGTCGATGAGGAAACCTTCGAGCTGGTCGACGTCGCCGAGCAGGAACTCACGGCGCGCCTTGAGCGATTCGACCTCGTTGGCGGCGGCGACCCGTTCGGCTTCGCTGGCCTTGCGTGCCTCGGCGCGGGCCTCTTCGACGAGCTGCGACGACATCTCACGCGTCGAGTCGAGCGTGGCGTCGGCCTCGGTCCGGGCGGCGGTCCGGATGCGTTCGGCCTCGGCCTCGGCGTCGGCGATCGTGGTGTCGGCGGTGCGTTGGGCCAACAACAGGGTGCGGGAGATGGTCTCGGCCTCGTCGGCGCCCATCTGGACCGCCGACGTCGACTCGGGCGCGGCGGCGACCGGGGCCGGTGCGCTCTCGGCGGCCGGCGTGGCCTGTTGCTGTTCCTGGAGCCGGGCGACCGCGGCACGGGCACGCGCCTCCATGGCCGTTGCCTGCTGCTGGGCCTGCTCGAGCGCCGCAGCGGCGTCGTTGAGCAGCGCGTCGACCTCGGCGGGGTCGTATCCCTTGCGAACGGTGCGGAACGTCGCACCGCTGATCTGGCTGGGCGTCAGCTCCATGGCGGTCAGTCGTCGTACTCGTCGTAGCGCCCACCGCGGGATGCTGCGGGCTTCAGGAGGTAGACCCCGTTGGCGACCTTCTCCATCGAACCGTCGAGCCCGTAGCAGAGCCCGCTCGCGAAGTCGATCAGGCGACGGGCGACCTCGCGATCGGAGCCTTCGAGGTTCATGATGACCGGCTGGCCGTCCTTGAACTTGTCGGCGACCTCCTGGGCCTGGTCGAACCGGCGGGGTCGGACGGTCGTGGGTTCCACGTTGCCTCCGGAAGTGGTGCGCTGCGGTCGGGGCTGGACGCCGGAATCGTCGGCCCGCTCGGGAGCACGACGGGCCTGGGAGGGATCGAAGTCCCGTGACGGGAACGTGGGCCTGCTGGGCAGCGTGCGGACGACGCCCTCCGACCCGGTGTCTTCGCGAGGCGGCCGCTGGCGCGGCTCGGGCTCGGGCGCGCGTCGACGGCTGGGTGCCGGCTCGTAGTCGTCCTCGATGTCGTAGTCGTCGTACGCATCATCGGGTCCGAGTCCGAGATAGTCCATCGAACGCTTCCAGAAAGACATGCTTCCTCCTCGGCCCGAGAGCCTATCGCTCCTGGTCGTTCCGGGTGTGGACACGCTGCCCGAACAATGCGGTGCCGACGCGGACCTGGGTACTGCCCTCGGCGACGGCGACCTCGAGATCGGCGGTCATCCCCATCGAGCACACCGACAACCCGAGGCGGTCGACGGCCGCGCGGACCTGCCGGAAGCCGGGGGCGGCTGCGGCCGGCCCACCCTCGGTCGGTCCGACGGTCATCAGACCGACGAGATCGAGGTCGAGATCACGCACGTGTTCGACGAGCGGATCGAGTTCGTCCAGCGGGACCCCACCCTTGCCGGGTTCTCCCGTGGTGTCGACCTGGATCAGGATTCGGGCACCGGGTGCACGTTTGGCGATCTCGCGGGCGAGCTTGGGCCGGTCGACGGTTTCGTACACGTCGACCACGTCGGCCAGCTGGCGCACCTTGTTGGTCTGCAGCTGGCCGATGAAGTGGACCTCGGCGGCCGTGGCCGCCGCTCGCTTCTCGAGCAGCTCCTGGGCGTAGTTCTCCCCGATCGACCGACAGCCGGCGGCGAGCGCCGCCTCGATCGCCTCGGGTCCGAACGTCTTGGTCACCGCGACGATCTCGACGTCGGTGCCACCGGCGCGTTCGATGCGTGCGTGCAGCTCGTCGAGGGCCACCCGCACCGAGTCGGCGGAGAACGTGCTCACCGGCGTGGCGGAGCGATTACTTCAAGAACGACGGGACGTCGAAATCGTCGTCGTCGTCATCGTCGGGTTCGTCGGTCTCGGCCGGCTCGGCGAAGAGCTCGGTGATGCGCGTGGAGCTGCCACCGTTGCCGAGTTGGAGACCGCCGCTCGACGACGGCGCGTCGAGACGATCGAAGCCGGCGGCGATGACGGTGACCTTCACCTCGTCGCCCATCTCGTCGTCGATGACGGCGCCGAAGATGATGTTGGCGTCCTGGTGCGCCACGCCGTGGATGATCTCGGCGGCGGCGTTCATCTCGAACAGACCCATGCTGGACGGCCCGGTGATGTTGAGCAGGATGCCGCGCGCTCCGTCGATCGCCGACTCGAGCAGCGGACTGCTGATCGCCTGCTTGGCCGCCGCGACGGCACGGTCGTCGCCGCTCGCCTGACCGATCCCCATGAGCGCCGAACCGGCGTTGGAGAGCACCATCTTGACGTCGGCGAAGTCGGTGTTGATCAGGCCCGGCGTGGTGATCAGGTTCGTGATGCCCGAGACACCCTGCAGCAGGACCTCGTCGGCCATCTTGAACGCATTGAGCACGCTCGTCTTCTCGTTGGCGACGGTGAGCAACCGATCGTTCGGGATGACGATCAGGGTGTCGACCTTCTCCTTGAGGCGCTGGATGCCGCTGTCGGCCTGCACGGCGCGACGGCGACCCTCGAACCCGAACGGGCGGGTGACCACGCCGATCGTGAGGGCTCCGGCGTTGCGGGCGATCTCTGCGATGACGGGGGCGGCGCCGGTCCCGGTGCCGCCACCTTCGCCTGCGGTGATGAACACCATGTCGGCGCCCTTGACCATCTCGTCGATCTCGTCGTCGTGGGCCTCGGCGGCCGAACGGCCGACCTCGGGGTCGCTGCCGGCGCCGAGCCCGCGGGTGAGGTCACGGCCGATGTCGAGCTTGACGTCGGCGTCGCTCATCAGGAGCGCCTGGGCATCGGTGTTGACGGCGATGAACTCCACGCCCTTCAGCCCGGCGTCGATCATGCGGTTGACGGCGTTGACACCGCCACCGCCCACGCCGACCACCTTGATGACCGCGAGATAGTTCTGTGGCGAGGACATCAGGGGAACCTCCGGCGAGGGTTGCGGTCAGGTGAGAGAAGAGAGAACTTCGGCTGCATGGGGTCTTCGTTTCCGTCCTGGACAGACGCGCTTCATCCTGCCACGTCTCCCCAGGTACTTCGGGGGATGCTAGCCCGAACCCGCGCGAACCGCGATGACGTCGGACAATGCGTGCCGGTCGACCTGACCGTCAACGTCAGGTTCATGCGCGGTCATCGGGTCACGTCGGAGGTCGACACGTCGATCAGACCGGGCTCGCGTTCTTCGCCGTTGGCGAACACGGCCTCGAGCCGGACCAGCTTGGCGAGGATGTCGCGGGCCTCGCCGAAGAACACCGTCGACCCGTCGTCGAGGTGGATCTCGAGGCGTGAGCCATCGGAGAACACCTCGATCCGCACGACGTGCCCGCGGACCGAGCTGGTGAGGTTCTTGGCCAGCTCGGAGGCGGCGGCGTACCCCTGCGGGGCGAACTCGCCGGGCTCGAGATCGACGGCATCCGGACCGCCGATGAGCACGTACGCGTACGGGTAGCCGTCCTCGATCACGTCGAGGACCCGCCCGTCACGGTCGAGGACGCGGAAGCGTCCGTCGGGCCCCTGGTACGTCGACACCGCGGCCCGTTCCCGGACGTCGATCGTCAGACCGTGCGGGAATCGGGTCGTGACCTGCGCCTGCTCGATCCACGGGATCGCCTCGAGATCGTCCTCGAGACGTGTCGTGTCGACACGCAGCACCGGGGTGCCCACGGCGTCGTCGACCACGGCGTCGAACTCCTCGCCCCGCGAGTACACGGCGCCGTAGATCTCGACGTCGCCTTCGCGCACGGCGAACAAGGGCGAACCGAGCACGGCGAGCCCGCCGACGACGACGGCGACGACGCCGACGATCAGCAGGACCCGCTTGAGCCGGCGGCGCCCTTGGGCGCGCTTGACCGCGACCCGACGTTCGCGCATGCGCGGCTCGATGCCGCGCCGCATGTCGCGTTCGGACTCGGGCGCGAGCGTGTCGCCCGTCTCGTCGTTCTCGATGAAGACGATGGTCCCGCCGCCGTCCCGGTCGAGGTTGCCCTCGACGTAGACCGGGTCGGGCAGATCGTCGTCGACCGAGATCGAGATGATGCCCCCGTCACCCGGCGCATCGTCGGCGACGTGATCGGTGGTGCGGCCGGGAACCGCGACGGCGTCGTCGGGGTCGATCGCGCTCGATCCGCCGTAATCGTCGATCCGGATGATCGTGGGCGCCGGCGCCTCCGGCATCGCCGCCGGTTCGGCTTCCGGCGTCGGATCATGGTCGGCCGGCGGGTCCGGCTCGTCGGGACGATCGGGAATGTCGACCGAACCGTCGGTCGGGTCGTCGGTCGGGTCGTGCTCGGGCTCGGCGGGCGGGTCGTCACCGTCGCGGACCTCGGACTCGTCGACGATGTCGTCCGGCTCGACGGATCGGTCCGGGTCGTCGGTGAGCCCGGGCGGGGTCGGTTCGTGGTCGGTTCGGACGCCTCGTGCGAGTGCCGCCAGCTCGGGCGACCCCACCGGCTCGTCGGACGCCGGCCCGGACTGCTCGTCCCGCCGTTGCTCGTCACGCCGCTGCCCGCCGCCTGACTGCCCGGGGTCGGGGCGCTCGTCGTCGCGACGGACGACGGGATTCGGTTCGGTGGGCCGGGTGGCTTCGTCGCCGAAGGCGCGCCGGAGTTCGTCGAGCGCCGCCGGATCGGGATCGTGGTCGTGACCGGGGAGATCGCTCACGACGGCGTCTCCTCGAACGACATCGGGTCGGTGTCGTCGAAGCCGACGAGTCGCACCTCGCTGCGCAGGTGATAGCCGGTCGCGTCGGCGACCCGCTGCCGTACGGTCTCGATCACCGCCCGGACGTCGGCGGCGGACCCGCCGTCGTCGGCCTGGATGAAGTTGGCGTGCTTCTCGGACACCCAGGAGGTGCCGATGCGGAACCCGCGCAACCCGAGACCGTCGATGAGCCCGCCGGAGGTGACCTCGCCCGGCACGGGGTTCACGAAGACCGACCCGCAGTTCTGTCCCCCTGGTTGATGCTCGCGACGCCACCGGACGATCTCGGAGATCTCGGCCTCCGACACGGCTCGATCGCCGGCACGGAGCGCGAGCCGTGCGTCGAGCACGATCTGAGCGGGTGGCAGCGACGAGGCGCGGAACCGCAGTCCGAGATCGGCGACCGCCGTCCGGAACACGCCGCGGTCGGGGTCGTCGAGGTCGAGCAGTCCGACGTCGGTCACGCAGGCCGCCATGTCGGAACCGTGGCCACCGGCGTTCATGCGGACCGCTCCACCGACCGATCCGGGGACGCCGACCGCCCACTCGAACCCGCGCACGCCACACGCGGCGGTCCGTCGGGCAACGACCGGCAGCGCAGCGCCACCGCCTGCCGTGACGACGACGGGCGTGCCGGGGTCGAGGTCGGTCGTGCCGTGTGGCACGTCGATGTCGGCGGCGAACTCGGCGACCGAGACGGCGACGCCGTCGAAACCGTCGTCGGCGACGAGCATGTTCGAGCCGCGCCCGATCATCAGCACGGACACGCCGGTGCGGCGCCGCGCCTCGGCGACGGCACGCAGATCGTCGACCGAGCGCGCGTCGACGAACCAGCGGGCGTTCCCGCCGACTCGATACGTCGTCAGCGGTCCGAGCGGTCGATCGGCGACGACGGCTCCGCCCAACCGTTCCCGCAGGAACTCGCCCGCCTCGGCGGGCGCCGTCGGGTCGGTCATGCGTCGCCTCGCCGTGCCGCGAGCACCTCGTCGGGCAGCGACGCGATGTCGCCGCACCCCATCGAGATGCACACGTCGCCCGACCGGACGGAGCGGGCGAGATAGTCGATCAGTTCGTCGCGTCGCGGCAGCCAGACGACGTGCTTGTCGGGGTGCTCGTCGAGGACGGCGTTCACCACGAGCTTGCCGGTGACACCGGGGATCGGCGTGGTGCCCGACGCGTAGATGTCGGTGAGCACGACCACGTCGGCCACCTCGAAGCAGTCGGCGTAGTCACGCCACATCATCGCCATCCGGTGATAGCGGTTCGGCTGGAACACCGCCACGATGCGCTGCCAGTCGTCGCCGCTGTCGCGAGCGGCCCGGAGCGCAGCATCGATCTCGGTCGGGATGTGGGCGTAGTCGTCGACGAACGTGGCGCCCCCGTCGACCCCGCGCACGTCGAAGCGGCGGGCGACACCACCGAACTTGGCGAGGGCGCGGGCCGCCACCTCGGGCTCGACGCCGAGCTCGATCGCCATCGTGAACGCGCCGGTCGCATTGGCGACGTTGTGCTCACCGCGCAACGGGAGATCGATCGCGGCGAGTTCGCGTCCGTCCCGTTCGATCCGGAATCGGAACGAACCGTGTTCGGCGACGAGGTCGACGGCACGCACCGTGGCGTGCTCGCTCAGCCCGAACGTGAGCGCGCCGTGCCGCTCGGCGACGCGTCGACTGCGCTCGTCGTCGGCCGACACGACCTTCGGACCGGGGATCTGTGCGAGATACTGGTCGAACGCGGCCTCCACACCCTCGATGGTGCCGTAGAGGTCGAGATGGTCGGTGTCGATGTTGGTGACGATCGTCCCGTGGAGCGGGAGTTCGAGATGGGTGCCGTCGCTCTCGTCGGCCTCGACCACGAACCACTCACCGCCGGTCCACTGGGCGCCGGTCCCCATGTCGTTCACGTCACCACCGATGACGAAGCTGGGCCGGAGCCCGGCCTCGGCCAAGATCAGCATGAGCATCGACGACGAGGTGGTCTTGCCGTGGGTGCCGGCGACGGCGATCGACTTCGCCTGGGCGCAGATCGACGCGAGCATCCCGGCCCGGCTGAGGGTCGGGATGCCGAGCTTGCGAGCCTCGTCGAGTTCGTTCAGGGTGTCGGGGATCGCCGTCGAGGCAGTGACGGCGTCGCATCCGACGACGTGGTTGCGGTCGTGGCCGATGTTGACGATCACCCCTGCGGCGCGCAGGCGGTCGAGCACCTGACGTTCGCGGAGGTCGACCCCGGACACGTTGTGGCCCATCTGGGCGAGCGCGAGCGCGATCGCCGACATGCCGGGTCCGGCGGCGCCGATCACGTGCAGGCGGCGCGGCGACGACAGGTCGAGCGGCGGAGTGGGCGGGGCGACGGGGTTCACCACGGGGGTCAGGCTATTGGCATCGGTCGCCACACACCGGGCATCTCGGACGATCAGCCCGACGACCCCCGTGTGCCGTCGGCCACGGACTCGACGAGACGTGCCAGCGCCCCGCTGCGATGCACCTCGCCGGCGGCGGCGGCTCGGCGAGCCAGGTCGTCGCGACGGGCCCGGTCGCCGCGGAGTTCGTCGAGGATCTCGCCGAGGCGGGCCACGTCGGACTCGGGCAACATCACCGCCGCACCGTCGTCGGCGAGCCAGCGGACGTTGAGGGTCTGGTGGTCGTCGGCGGACGCGGCCCACGGCACGAGGACGGCAGGCGTTCCGGTCGCCGCCACCTCGTGCACGGTGCTGGCTCCGCCACGGCCGACGAGGACGTCGGCGGCGGCGTAGACGAGGGGCATGCGCGGCTCGTAGCCGATCGGTTGATAGAGCACGCCGTCGCTGCCGTCACGGGCCTCGGGGGCCCGGTCGGCGAACCGCTCGCCGACGGCGTGCCGGATCGCCAGCGCGTCGTCGTGGGCGACCCGGGTGAGCCAGCTCCACACGGCATCGTTCAGGACACCCGAGCCCT
>JBPEWX010000104.1:0-19886 GCA_052032235.1 Ilumatobacter sp.
GGTGGGCCCTCGGGCTGACCGCGGTCGCCACGCTGAACGCCCAGGTGATGCTCCACGCCTTCGAACCTCGCTACGACCTCGCGGTCGCCACCCTGACCTGCCTCCTGGTCTGGACGACCACACGGGCGGCGGGCTCGCGGTGGACCGTCGCCGCACCCGTCCTCGTCGCGACGTTGTTGGCGGCGACTCGCACGCTCTACCACCCCGTCTGGCTGATCGGCGTGGTCGCCGTGGTGCTGGTCGCCCACCGGCGGGTGCTCCGCCCCGCCAACGTCGCCGTCGCGGTGGCCGTCCCGCTCGTCGTGCTCGGTGGATGGGCGATCAAGAACCAGGTCGTCGTCGAACGGCCCGCCGTGTCGACCCTCACCGGCATGAACCTGCTGCGGTCGGTCTCTCCGGCCACCGACGAGTCGGCACTCGAGCAGCTCACCGTCGACGGTGAGATCAGCGAGATCTGGCGGGTCGGGCTCGCCCGCTGGGCTCTCGACGGGCCGTGCCTCGACGCGGACCGGACCGGGTCGGCAGCACTCACGTCCGCGACCCGCACCCTGCCGCCGCAGTACCGCACCGGGGCGTTCGACGACGGCGTCGTCCCGAACTACAACGCCCGCTGCTTCCTCGTCGCGTACGACCAGGCGTCGAGCGATGCGGCGACGATCATCCGGGAGCACCCGGGGGCCTGGGTTCGCGGGCGGATGTGGGCGGCGAACAACTGGTTCGGGCTCCCGGAGGTCGATCCGGCCGAGCGGTCGCCACTCTGGACGCCGCTCGAGGCGACGACCCGCGTGACGCTGCTCGGGGCGCCGCATCCTCCGTTGCCGGCGAGCTGGGGCGCGCCGTCGCTCTGGGTCCATCGCACGCCGGTCTCGATCGTCCTCGTCGTGCTGTCGGGCGTGGTGCTCGTCACCGGCGTCCGGCGCGGCGTCGCCGTCGGACGAGACGGCGCCGCCCACCTCCCCGAGATCGTCGCCGGCTGGACCGTGCTCTGGACCGTCGTCGCCGGCGTTGCGTTCGAGCTCGGCGAACAGGTGCGCTTCAGGAACGCGATCGACCCCCTGGTGATCGGACTCGGCGGATGGCTCCTCGTACGGTTGGTGAGCGATCGCCTCGCGCGTCGCCGGGCCGACGCCGAACCGACCTGATCAACCGGGCGCCAGTTCCAACCAGGTCGTGCCGGCGTCGAGCGGGATCTCGCTGCCGTTCGGCGCCCGGAACACGAACGGGTCGTACGGCGTCGGACGCGACCAGGTCGCCGGGAAGGCCCGGCCGTCGCGATGCACGACCGCCGAGCCGGTTCCGGTCGTGACGGGGTGCGGCGATCGGGCGTCGACGACCGAGGGGACGTACTCGGTCGTCAACACGGCGACGGAGTCCGCAGCGAGGTGCACGTCGCCGTCGGCGAGGTGGGGCGCACCGTCCTGCCACCGTCGGTACGACCGAGTGGCGGGATCCCACGACCACGACACGGCCACACCGGCCATCGGCACCGAGAAGTCGGTGTCGCCCGAGGACGCCACACCGGTCGGCGGCGACCAGGCGGCGTCGACCGTCCAGAGGGGTCGTGCGCTGCCCGCCTCGCCCGACCGCGCCACGGCGCACGAGGGTTCGACGGCGAGGTCGTGCGGGCCCGGGCGGTCGGCACGACGGGCGTAGCAGCCGTTCGACTGTGCGCTGAAGTCGACCACCAACCCCGACGCGTCGGCCGATGCGAGCCACGCCGTCACGCCGGGGTTGGCGCCCGAGTAGGCGAACACCGGTCGGTTCATCGCCGCCAGCAGGTCGAGATCGCCGGTTCGGGCCGAACGCGTCGGACCCACCGAAGCCGGCAGCTCGGTGTGGAACAGCGCGACGAACCGGGACACTCCCTCGGCCTGGACCTCGATCACGGCGTCGGCCCGGTCGAGCCCCCACTGGGGCCTCGCCGAGCGATAGTTGTCGATCTTCACGGCCGTGATCGGTCGCCGTGCCACCCCCGACCCCACCGATCGGCCGGTCAGCGCGGCGATCCCGTCGAGTCCCGGCAGCGGTGTGAACGGCGGCCACACCGGGACGCCGTCGACGACCGGGAGGGGTGGGACCTCGAAGCCCGTGCCGCCGTCGCGGGTGTCGGTGCGCCGGTTGGCGAACGAGAAGATGCCCGTGTCGGTGACGCCGTTGACGTCGACGACGAGATCGACGGCGGTGAGTGCGTCGAAGCAGACGCCGCCGTCGTCGTCGGCCTCGACGATCAACCGGTTCGACCACGACGGTGACACGGTCCCCAGGTAGTTGAGATCGGATCGGGTGACTCGCCCGTCGTCGCCGGTCGGCGGACCGTCGGCGCACGCGTAGGCCGTGACGTGGCCCCGGTCGGTGGCACCCGCGACCGTGAGCTGTCCGATCACGGTCTTGGAGCCGATGGCCTCGGGGACGACGACCCGGAGCGTGTCGCCCGCTCCCAGCCGTCCGCCTCGGACGTCGCGGGTGTCGGTGCGGCGGTTGGGGAACGACACGATGCCGGTGTCGGCGACACCGTTGACGTCGACGACGAGATCGACGGCGGTGAGTGCGTCGAAGCAGATGTCGCCGTCGTCGTCGGCGCGCACGATCAGGCGATTCGACCACGCCGGCGCCGCGCCACCGAAGTAGTTGAGGTCGGAGCGGATGACCCGACCCGACCCGTCGACCGGTGGTCCGTCGTCACACGGGTAGGCGGTGACGTGGCCGTGATCGACCGCACCGGCGGCGGTCAGCTGGCCGATGACCGTCTTGGCGCCCACCGCCTCGGGGACCCGGACGCGCAACGTGCCGCCGGCGGTGAGCCGGCCACCGCGGTCGAGGCGCGTGTCGGTGCGCCGGTTCGGGAACGACGAGATCCCGGTGTCGAACGACACGCCGTTGACGTCGACGATCAGATCGGCCGTCGCCAGGGTGTGGAAGCAGACGTCGCCGTCGGCGTCCGCCTGCACGATCAGCCGGTTCGACCAGGTGGACGACGCCTCGGCGAAGTAGTTGAGATCGGACCGCACGATCCGTCCGTGGTCGTCGACCGGGAGGCCGTCGTCGCAACCGAACGCGGTCACGTGACCCGGATCGGTCACGTTCGCGACCGTCAGCTGCCCGAGGACGGTCTTGCCGCCGAACGCCTCGGCGACGTGGACCCGCAGGACCCGGCCGGCCGGGACGGGCTCCGCTGCCGCCCGCCCGGGGACCGCGACGCACACCAGCGATGCGGCGACCGTTCCCGCCGCGACCCACCTGCCGATCGGGCGCATCGCGTGAACAGTAGCCACGCGACCGGGGGAGTGGACCGCGCGCCCGTCGCGATCTCGCGCGGCGCACGCGTTGTCGCAGCGCAACGCGCGCCCGTAGGATTACCCGGTTCATTTTGCAGCCTGCTCCTGATTGTCTCGGGCACTGAAGCCGGGTGGGTTGCGCCGACGAGACACAGGCGAAAAGCTCAGAACGGTCGAAAGCTCAGAACGATGAAGACGTACACCCCGAAAGCCAGCGAGATCCAGCGTGACTGGTACGTGGTCGACGCCGAGGGCATGATCCTCGGTCGCCTCGCCACCGAGGTCGCCCGTGTCCTGCGCGGCAAGCACAAGCCGACGTTCAGCCCGCACATCGACACCGGCGACCACGTGATCGTGATCAACGCCGACAAGGTGGTCATGAGCGGAACCGGCAAGGCCGAGGACAAGCGCGTGTGGCGCCACTCGGGCTACCCGGGCGGCATCAAGTCGCAGTCGTACGCCGAACTGCTCGACCGCAAGCCGGCCGAAGCCGTCCGCGGCACCATCCGGGGCATGCTCCCCAAGGGCCCCCTCGGCCGCAAGCAGGTCTCGAAGCTGAAGGTCTACGCCGGCCCCGAGCATCCCCACACCGCCCAGTCGCCCACGCCGCTCGAGATCAAGCGCTGAGAGAGAACGAGAGACTCATGACGCATCCGCTCACCCAGACGACCGGCCGCCGCAAGGAAGCCGTGGCCCGTGCCCGGCTCCGCCCCGGCACCGGCACCGTGACGATCAACGGTCGTCCGTTCGACGTGTACTTCCCGACCTCCGCCCAGCGGATGGTCGTTTCGGAGCCGCTCCGCGTCGCCGAAGCCGAGGAGTCGTACGACGTCGACGCCTCCATCCACGGTGGTGGCATCACCGGCCAGGCCGGTGCGCTCCGCATGGCGATCGCCCGCTCGCTGGTCGACATCGACCCCGAGCTGCGTCCGGCCCTCAAGGAAGCCGGCCTGCTCACGCGTGACTCGCGTAAGAAGGAGTCGAAGAAGTACGGCCTCAAGAAGGCTCGTAAGGCTCCGCAGTTCACCAAGCGCTGATTCGTCGGCGCATCCACGAGGCGATTCGATCGTGCGGTTCGGCACCGACGGAGTTCGGGGTCGGGCCAACACCGATCTGACCGCCTCGTTCGCACTGGACCTTGGTCGCGCAGCGGCCAAGGTCCTTCGTGCGTCCGTGGCCGTGGTCGGTGGTGACAGTCGGCTCTCGACGCCGATGCTCGAGGCGGCGTTCGTCGCCGGGCTCGCCGCCGAAGGCGTCGAGGTCCACCGGCTGGGCGTCACCCCGACGCCGGCGGTGGCGTTCGAGGCGCAGCGTCTCGGCGCCATGGGGGCGGTCATCTCGGCGTCGCACAACCCCTACCACGACAACGGCATCAAGCTGTTCGCCGTCGGGGGCACCAAGCTGCCCGACGAGGTCGAGCGTGCCATCGAGGCACAGCTGGTCGAGCTCGAGCCTCCCGCCGGCGATCCCGGAGTCGTGCACGGCCGGGGCGGCTCCGCCGACGCCTACGTCGAGCACCTCCTGGGCGTGCTCGAGGGTCGTGACCTGGCGGGGATGCGGGTGGTCGTCGATGCCGCGAACGGCGCGGCGTCGCATCTCGTCGCCGACGTCTTCGTCCGAACGGGCGCACAGGTCGTCGTGATCAACGATCGGCCCGACGGCCGCAACATCAACGACCGGTGCGGCGCCACCGACGTCGAAGGGCTCCGTGCGGTCGTCACCGCCGAGCGGGCCCAGGTCGGCATCGCGCTCGACGGCGACGCCGACCGGCTCATCGCGGTCGACGAACAGGGCGACGTCGTCGACGGCGACCACGTGATCGCCATCTGCGCGGGCGACCTCCGCGATCGCGGCCTGCTGCACGACGACACCGTCGTCGTGACCGTCATGACCAACCTCGGTTTCCGGTTGGCGATGGAAGCGGCCGGCATCCGGGTCGTCGAGACGCCGGTGGGCGACCGCTACGTCCTCGAAGCACTGAACGAGCACGGATACTCGCTCGGTGGCGAGCAGTCAGGGCACGTCATCTTCTCGGATCGGGCGACCACCGGCGACGGGCTGCTGACGGCGCTCGTCCTCCTCGACATCGTGCAACGGTCGGGTCGGCGCCTCTCGCAACTCGCGGCCGCAGCGATGACCCAGCTCCCGCAGGTGCTCGTGAACATCCCCGTCGCCGAGCGTCGCCCCGACATCGCCGTCGAACTCGCCGACGAGATCGCCGCCGCCCAGGCCGAACTCGGCGAGACCGGCCGGATCCTGGTCCGCGCCAGCGGCACCGAACCGCTGGTGCGCGTGATGGTCGAAGCCCCGACCGCCGCCCAGGCCCGGGCCACCGCCGACCACCTCGCCGCCCAGGTCCGCTGACCGACGGCGCCGTGCGTCCGATGCGGGTTCGCGTCGGAACGATCCGTACAGTTCGCCCGCATGGGGACCCAGTCGATCTCGTCGATCATCTCGCAGCACGCTGCGGAACGGCCGCACGATCCGGCGCTCACCTGCGGTGACACGACGCTCTCGTGGCAGGAGCTCGATCGTCGGACGAATCGGCTCGCCCGGGCGTACGCCGACCTCGGTGTCGACCCCGACGATCTGGTCACGATCGCCCTGCCGAACTCGACCGAGTTCATGGAGGCAGCGATCGCGGTCTGGAAGCTCGGAGCGACCCCACAGCCCGTGTCGGCGAAACTGCCGGGACGCGAGCTGACCGAGATCGTCCAACTCGCGGACTCGTCGCTCGTCGTCGGCGCCGACCCCGGCCGCGTCCCCGACCACCGCTCGATCCCGGTCGGCTGGCGACCCGACCCGTCGATCAGCGACGAACCGCTCCCGGACCGGACGGCGACGCACTTCAAGGCGCCCACGTCCGGTGGCAGCACCGGGCGTCCGAAGATCATCCTGGCGCAGAACCCGGGAGCGTTCGAGATCGGGGCCGTCGGACTCTCGATCCCACTGCGTGACACCTGCATCGTTCCCGGCGTGCTCTACCACAACGCCCCGTTCACCTCGACCACGCTCGGCCTCGTCAACGGGAACCATGTGGTCAACTTCCCCAGGTTCGACGGCGAGGCCGTGCTGCGCGCCGTGACCGAGCTCCGACCGAAGTACCTGTACCTGGTGCCCACGATGATGCAGCGCATCTCGAAGCTGCCCGACGAGGTCCGGGCAGCCGCCGACATGTCGTCGCTCGAGATCTGCATCCACATGGCCGCGCCGTGCCCACCATGGCTCAAGGAGGAGTGGATCGACTGGGTCGGCCCCGACGTGCTGTGCGAGTTGTACGCCGGCACCGAGGTGCAGTCGATCACCTGGATCACCGGCCGGGAGTGGCTGGAGCACCGGGGATCCGTCGGTCGGCCGATCGTCGGCGAGATGCGGGTGTTCGACGACGACGGCGTCGAACTGCCGCCCGGGGAAGTCGGCGAGATCTACATGCGCGCCGACACCGGGGCCGGGAGTACGTATCGATATCTCGGCGCCGATCCGAAGCGTCTCGGCGACGAGGGCAGCGAGTGGGAGAGCCTCGGCGACATGGGCTGGATCGACGCCGACGGTTACGTGTACCTGGCCGACCGGCGCAAGGACATGATCCTTCGCGGCGGGGCGAACATCTACCCGGCCGAGGTCGAAGCCGCCCTCGATGCTCACCCGGCCGTCCACAGCTGCGCCGTCGTCGGGCTGCCCGACGACGACCTCGGCCAACGGGTCCACGCCATCGTCGAGGCCCCCGGTGGCGTCGACGAGGCCGACCTGCGGGTCCACATGGCCGAACAGCTGGTGTCGTACAAGTGCCCGGCCTCGTACGAGTTCGTCGACGAACCGGTGCGTGACGAGGCCGGCAAGGTCCGACGGAGCCTGCTCGCCGAACAGCGTTCCTGACGGCACGCCATCGCCCGACCGGAACGACCGGGACGGTTGACCGAATGTGACAGTTCGATGTCGGTAGCCTGCAACCCATGTGCGGCATCGTCGGCATCATCAGCCGTCCCCCGACCCGGCCCGTTCCCACCGAACAGGAGATCCTCGCCGCGTTCGACGGCGCCGAGGCGGTGAGCGCCGACCCGGCACGTGCGGCGACCGAACTCGCCACCGCCGACCGACTGCTCGCCGGCGTGCCCGGCGCACTCGCCCTGATCGACCGTCACGAACTCGTGGTCGAGATCGAGGCGCGACTCACGCGACTCGACGAGGCGATCACCGCGTTCGACGCCGACCTCGACGATGCCGTCGTCGCCCCTGACGAGGTCGAACGACGGGCGGCGGCCTCGATCGCCCTCCGCGACGTGCTGTGGTCGATCCGCCACGATCGCCTGCGCACGGCTCGCGAAGTCGCCGCGCTCGCCGGACGCCAGGCGAGCCACGGCGCCGTGGCCGGCTACCTCGCGGTGCAGCAGTCGCTCTCGGCGATCGATCGGCTCGAGGTCCGCGGACGCGACTCCGCCGGCATCAACGTCTTCGTCCACGACCACGGTCTCGACCTCGACGACCCGGCGGTCCGGGCAGCGATCGACGAGCGCGCCGCCGACCCGATGTACCAGTCCGGTTCGGTTCGGGTCGCCGACGGCGTGCTCTCGTTCGCGTACAAGGCCGCCGCCGAGATCGGCGAACTCGGCGACAACACCCGGGTCCTCCGGGCCGCCGTCGCCGCCGACGACCTACTCCGTCGTGCCGTGGCGGTCGACACCGCCCGCACCGCCGTGCTCGGTCACACGCGGTGGGCGAGCGTGGGGATCATCTCCGAACCCAACACCCACCCGCTCAACAGCGACGAGGTCGAGTCGTCACCGTCGATCGATGCGGCGCCCTACGTGGTGGCGGCCCTCAACGGAGACGTCGACAACCATGCCGACCTCCGCGTCGAGCATCACCTCCGCCTCCATCCGCAGGTCACCACCGACGCCAAGATCATCCCGACCCTCGTCGCGCGGCACGCCGGCAGCGGCACCGATCTCGTCGAATCGTTCCGGCGGACCGTCGCCACGTTCGAGGGCTCGGTCGCCATCGGTGCGATGGCGGCGTCCGATCCGACGTCGATGTTGCTCGCGCTCAACGGCAGCGGTCAGGGCTTGTACGTCGGATTGGCCGACGACGCGTACATCGTCGCGAGCGAGCCGTACGGCGTCGTCGAGGAGACCGCCTCGTACCTCCGCCTCGACGGTGAACACGGGGGCGAGATCGTCGTCCTCGACGCCTCGCACGCCGGCGAACTGTCCGGCGTCCGCCGCCTCCGCTACGACGGCAGCGAGTTGCCGGTCGCTGCCGACGAGATCGTGACCGCACAGGTCACCACCCGCGACATCGACCGCGGCACGGCGCCGCACTTCCTCGTCAAGGAGATCGGCGAGTCGCCCGACAGCTTCCGCAAGACGTTGCGCACGAAGATCGTCGAGCACGACGGCATGCTCCGTGCGTCGGTCGGCGAACGGGCGCTGCCACCGTCGATCGCCGCCCGGCTCGCCGACGGCTCGATCACCCGGATCCGCGTCATCGGACAGGGCACCGCCGCCGTCGCCGGCCAGAGCGCCGCTGCGATCCTCGACGAGTTGTGCCAAGGAGCGCTCGACGTCGATGCGATCACGGCGACCGAGCTGAGCGGCTTCCACCTCCGACTCGACATGAGCGACACGCTCGCGATCGCAGTCAGCCAGAGCGGCACCACCACCGACACGAATCGCACCGTCGATCTGCTCCGCGCACGCGGCGCTGCCGTGATCGGCATCGTCAACCGGCGAGCGAGCGACCTCGTCGACAAAGCCGACGGCATCTTGTACACGTCCGACGGCCGCGACGTCGAGATGAGCGTGGCGTCCACCAAGGCGTTCTACGCCCAGGTCGCCGCCGGTGCTCTGCTCGCGTGCGCCGTCGCCGAGGCGGCAGGCGTCGGCGAACCTCGTCGACGCCACGACCTGCTCCAGGGCCTGCGCGAACTCCCGACAGCGATGCAGCAGGTGCTCGCGAAGCGCGAGGAGATCGGTGAGGCGGCACGTCGCTTCGCCCCGCCGAAGCGGTACTGGGCGGTCGTCGGCAACGGCCCGAACAAGGTGGCGGCGGAAGAGGTGCGGATCAAGCTGAGCGAGCTCTGCTACAAGTCGATCGCCTCCGACTCGACCGAGGACAAGAAGCACATCGACCTGTCGAGCGAACCGCTCATCCTCGTCTGTGCCGCCGGGCTCCGCGGGAGCACGGCCGACGACGTCGCCAAGGAGACCGCGATCTTCCGGGCGCACAAGGCGACGCCGATCGTCGTCGCCGACGAGGGCGAGACCCGATTCAGCGCTGCGGCGACGATCACCGTGCCGTCGGTCGACCCGGCGCTCGGCTTCGTGCTGTCCGCAATGGTCGGCCACCTGTTCGGCTACGAGGCGGCGCTGGCGATCGACGCATCGGCCCGTCCGTTGCGAGAGGCCCGCGAGCTGGTCGAGCGATCGGTCGCCGACCACGTCGGCGGCGACGCCGTCCTCGCCGCGATCCGCGCCGAACTGCCGCCTCTCGCCCAACGATTCACCGACGGCCTGCGCGACCGGGTGTACGACGGCCACCTCGAAGCGGGCACCGCCGTCCGACTCGTCAATCTCCTCCGCGATCTCGAGTCGGACGCACCGGTCGAGGCCTATGCGCGTTCGTCCGGCAAGGTCGGGACCCCGGCCGGGCTCATCGACGAGCTGGTCGCCGCACTCACCGGCGCGATCGAGGAACTGACGCGTCCGGTCGACGCCATCAAGCACCAGGCCAAGACGGTGACGGTCGGCATCAGCCGCAGCGACGAGGGCATCATCGACCGACTGCTGGTCCAGGCGACACTCGAGGCCGGGGCCGGCCGCGACGTGCTCAGCTACCGCACCCTGAAGATCCTCGCCGACCTCAGTCCGGCGGTCGACGCCGTGATCGGTTTCACGCGCTACGGCATCGACGGCGACACCGTGTCGATCCTCGACCGTGGCGGGATCTCGCGTGATCTCACGAGCCGCGTCGACACCGACAGCCGGCTCGTCGGTACGAAGCACCGGGTCGCCGACGGTCGGGAGTTGCTGGTCGCCCGCGGCCGCCGCGACGGCCGGACCGTCGTCTTCGTGCCCGAGGTGAAGGCCGGGAACTGCACGGGCATCACCCTGCTCCACGTGAAGCTGCACGAGCGTCTCGACGCCGCCACGATGCGCGGGGTGCTGCAGGGCTACGACAACCGCTACGCGCGTCTCGTCGACTGGGTCACCGAGACCGAGGGCGATTTCGACGAGTCGCGACTCGCCGAGTTGCCCGTCGACGACCTGTTGATCGCGCCCATCTCCGACACCGCCGACCTGTGGCGCAACGGGTGAGGCAGCCGTGATCGGGATCGGCGTCGACGTCGTCGACATCGAACGATTCCGGACCTCGCTCGACCGCACCCCGACCATGCGCGAACGACTCTTCACCACGATCGAGCTCGAGTACGTCGCGCCGCAGGCCGACCCGGTTCCCTCACTGGCCGCTCGATTCGCGGCCCGTGAAGCGGTGATGAAGTCGCTCGGGCTCGGACTCGGAGCCTTCGGGTTCCACGACGTGTGGGTCGAACGTGCCTCGTCGGGCAAGCCCTCGCTCGTCGTCACGGCTCGGGCGGCCGAACTGGCCGATGCCGCCGGAGTGACCCGCTGGCATCTCAGCCTCACGCACTCCGACCTCGTCGCCGTCGCCTACGTGATCGCCGAGTGACCCCATGATCCCGATCGTCACGCCGTCGCACATGCAGGCGATCGATGCCGCGAGCGACGTCCCGCTCGACGAACTCGTCGAACGTGCCGGCGCCGCCGTCGCCCGGGCTGCCGTCCGCGAACTCGGCGGCACCTATGGCCGGCGGGTCCTCGTGGTCGCCGGTCCGGGGAACAACGGTGCCGACGGCAGGGTCGCGGCGCGGCGGCTCCGTGAGCGCGGTGTCCACGTGGCCGTCGTCGAGGCCCTCGACCTGCCCGACCGCATGCCACGAGCCGATCTGGTGATCGACGCCGCGTTCGGCACCGGCTTCCGCGGTGGCTGGCGCTTCCCCGACGTCGGCACGACACCGGTGTTGGCCGTCGACGTCCCGACCGGCCTCGACGCGACCACCGGGATCGCCGGACCGGGCACGCCGACGGCCCGACGCACCGTGACCTTCCAAGCCGCCAAGCCCGGTCATTACCTCGCCGACGGGCCCCGCCGGCGAGGCGAGATCGACGTCGTCGACATCGGGCTCGCGATCGATCACCCCGACGCCCACGTCGTCGACGCCGACGCCGTGCAGCGATGGCTGCCCCGACGTCCGGCCGACGCGCACAAGTGGCACGAAGCTGTCCGCATCGTGGCCGGGACGCCCGGCATGACCGGGGCCGGTCACCTCGCCACCGTGGCCGCCCAACGCTCCGGCGCGAGCCTCGTGGCGGTGTCGAGCCCGGGCATCGACGCGGATGCGCCCGTCGAGGCGCTCGACCGGCGGGTGCCGGGATTCGACTGGTCCACCGCGGTCCTCGACGATCTGCACCGGTTCCGGTCGCTCGTCATCGGGCCCGGCCTCGGTCGTGAAGAGCACACGATCGACTCCGTGCTCCGCTGCGTCGAGGACGCCGTCGTCCCGATGGTGATCGACGGCGACGGGTTGTTCGCGCTCGCCTGGAACGAACAGGGCTCGCCGGCGGTGTTGGTCGACCGCGAGGTCCCCACCGTCCTCACGCCCCACGACGGTGAGTTCGGCCTGCTCACCGGGCATCGGCCGGGCGACGACCGACTGGCGGCAGCGGTGTCGCTCGCCGAGTCGACCGGCGCAACGGTGTTGCTGAAGGGCCCGGCGACGGTCGTCGCGACACGCGGGCAGGTGCCACTCGTCGTCGACGCCGGCGACGAGCGACTCGCCACCGCCGGAACGGGTGACGTGCTGTCCGGTATCATCGGCGCACTGTTGGCACGACAGGTCCCCGCCCATCGTGCCGCCGCTGCCGGTGCGTTCGTCCACGGGCTCGCCGTGCAACGGTGCGCCCCGGTCGGGGTCGTCGCCGGCGACCTGCTCGACCGGCTGCCGGCGGTGTTCGCCGACCTGACCTCCCCTTCCGACGACGCATGACCACACCACACCGCCCCGCCCGAGTTGCCGCCCTGCTCGCGGCTGTCGTGACCTCGATCGTCGGTGTCACCGCCTATGCGGCATCGGCCGGCATCGGGGCTCCGGCCGATCCGGTCGTCGAACGAGCGGTGCGGGTTGCGCCGCCCACACCGGCCGTGGTGATCGGCGACAGCGCGATCTCGGCGCTCCGATGGGTGCCCAACGCCGAGTACGCGATCGTCGGCTTCGAACACACCCTCGACCTCGAGTCGTGCCGACGTCTGTACTACGCGTCGTGTCGAGGGCGAGAGGGTCGCACGCCGCCCTCGGTGCACGCCGCCCTGCTCGACCATTCCGACAACTACCACACCCTCGTCGTCGCCACCGGGTACAACGACGGCACGTTCGGGTTCGAGGCGTCGTTCCGCAACATCGTGAGCCGCGCTCGGGGCCTCGGCTACGAACGGATCGTCTGGTACACGCTCCGATCCGACGTCGACTACGTCTCACCCGGCTCGGTCGGCAACCACGAGACCTTCGCCGCCAACAACGCCGAACTCCGCCGCCTCCTCGCCACCGGTGAGTTCCCCGACGTCGTCATCGCCGACTGGGGCGGGTACTCCGCAGAGCAGCGCGAGTGGTTCGCGACCGACGGCGTCCACTACCGGGCGATCGGCGCCTGGGCCGCTGCCGACTACCTCACCCGCAAGATGGCCTTCCTCGACGGTCGTGCCTGCCCGTTCCCGACGGCCCCGAACGAGGCGACGCTCGATCCGTGCCCCGACCCCGACCAGACCGGGCCCCTCGCCGACATCGACGGGTTGTACCCGGTCGGCGAGGACGGTCTGCTCTGCTACGAGATCGGCGAGGAGCGCCGCTTCGAGTGCCGCACCGACTTCCACGTGCTCCAGCTCACCCGCGAACTCGTGCCGGGCATGTCGGGCTCCGACGTCGGCGCGCTCCAGACCCGGCTGCAGCGACTCGATCTCTACACCGGTGCGGTCGACAACGTCTACGGCAGCACCACGGCCGACGCGGTCCGTGCGTTCCAGGAGCAGAGCGACCTGACGGTGTCGGGCGAGGCCGACATCGCCACCCTCGACGCATTGGGATTCGACGTCAGTGCCATCTGACGGACCCGACATCCGACCTTCGGCGCCCATCGACGCCGCGACGAACCGATGGGCGTGGGCCGAGATCGACGTCGACGCGCTGGAGCACAACGTCCGCTCGCTCGCTCGCCTGGTCCATCCATCCGACGTTCGGGCGGTCGTGAAGGCGAACGGGTACGGGCACGGCGCCGTCACCGCGGCGCTCGCCGCGCTCGACGCCGGCGCGACCGGTCTGTGCGTCGCGCTCGTCCAAGAGGGGATCGAACTGCGGTCGGCGGGCGTCGACGCGCCGATCCTGGTCCTGACCGAACAGCCGCCCGAGCAGCTCGACACGTTGGTGACCGCCCGCCTCGAGGCCACCGCCTACCGACGCGCCTACCTCGACCTGCTCGCCGCCGCGGCCGTCCGCGCCGGGCTGCCGGTCGACGTCCACCTCAAGGTCGACAGTGGCATGCAGCGCGTGGGAGCGCCGCCCGAACGACTCGCTGCCCTCGTGGAGCACGTTCACGACACCCCGGGGCTCCGACTCGCCGGGATCTTCACCCACCTCGCCGTCGCCGACGAGCCCGACCACGGCGCGACCGCCGAGCAGCTGTCCACCTTCGACGCAGCGCTCGGTTCGCTCGACGACGCCGACCCGCCGGTCGTCCACGTCGCGAACTCGGCCGGCGCGCTCGCGGTCCCGTCCGCCCGTCGCTCGTTCGTCCGCCTCGGGATCGCGATGTACGGCATCTCGCCCGGTCCCGACGTCGATCACCTCGTGGCCGACCTGCACCCGGCGATGACGCTCAAGGCCCGCGTCTCGTTCGTGAAATCGGTCGCCGCCGGCACCCACGTGTCGTACGGCTGGCGGCACCGCTTCGACGGTGACACCACGGTCGCGACGGTGCCGATCGGATACGCCGACGGCGTGCCGCGCCGCCTCGGGACGCTGCCCGACGCACCGGGCGCCGACGTGCTCGTGAACGGGCGTCGCTGCCCGATCGTCGGTGTCGTCACGATGGACCAGCTGGTCGTCGACGTCGGTGGCGCGCCGGTCGCGATCGGCGACGAGGTCGTCCTGATCGGCCGCCAGGGCGAGCACGAGATCCGCGCCGAGGACTGGGCCGAACGCCTCGGGACCATCGGCTACGAGATCGTCTGCGGCATCTCGGCTCGTGTTCCGCGTCGCATCGTCCACGCCGACCCCGAGAGCACCTCGTCGTGACGGCGGCGTCGCGTGGGCGCTCGACGCCGTAACATCGGGGACTGCCATGTTGCTGCGCGCCGACTCGCTCGCGTCCACCCAGGCCATCGCTGCCGCGCTGGCGAGCGTCGCGCGCCCGGGCGACCTGATCGTGCTCGCCGGGGAGATGGGGGCGGGCAAGACGGCGTTCGCCCAAGGGTTCGGACGCTCACTCGGGATCGAGGAGGCGATCACCTCGCCGACGTTCACCCTCGTGCACAGTTACCCCGTCCCGAACAGCAAGGTGACGATGCACCACGCCGATCTCTACCGACTCGACACCACGGGTGATGTCGACGAACTCGCACTGCACGAACTCGCGGAGTTCGGCGGGATCGTGCTCGTCGAGTGGGGCGACGTCGCGGCGGCGGCCCTCGGCGACCACCTCGAGGTCCGGATCGAACACGACGACACCGACGACGAGGATGCAGACGGCGACGCCGACGACGCAGACGGCGACACCGATGACGATTTCGGTCTCGACGGGTCGCGGCTGATCACGCTCGACGCCACCGGCCCGGGCTGGGCCGGTCGATGGGACCGATTGGCGGCGGCAATGGAGGCGTACCGGTGCTGATCCTCGGGATCGAATCGGCAACCGAGCAGGTCGGTGTGGCCATCGGCGGCCACGAAGGCGTCATCGCGACGTTCGAGGTGACGCGCGGTCGCCGACACGCCGAGATCCTCACCCCGGCGATCGAGTTCGTGCTCCGCAACGCCGACATCGACGTCGACGAACTCGGCTGCATCGCGGTCGACATCGGCCCCGGCATGTTCACCGGCATGCGTGTCGGCATCTCGGCGGCGAAGGCGATGGCGCAGGCGTTGCGCATCCCGATGATCGGCATCTCGTCGCTCGACCTGCTCGCGTTCCCGTGTCGACACACCGACCGGGTCGTCGTCCCGGTCATCGACGCCCGCAAGAGCGAGGTGTCCTGGGCGATGTACCGCCAGGTGCCCGGCGGCGTGCAACAGGTCGCCACGCCCACCGTCGGGCCGGTCGACGAGCTCGTCGCCGACCTGCTCGCCCGGAGCCAGGAGGCGCTGCTCGTCGGCGACGGCGCCCACCGGTATCGCGACGAGATCCTCGAGGGATACCGCTGCGAGATCGACGCCCCGGTCCATCCGTCGGTCGGCGCGTTGGTCGAGCTCGCGCACGCCAAGGCGCTGCGCGAGGAGTGGGTGCGACCGAACGAGATCGAGCCGATCTATCTCCGTCCCCCCGACGCACAGATCAACTGGGCGACCCGGGAGCAGCGGGCGTGAGCATCCTGTCCAACCGCCTGCGCCGTGCTCACCCCGACGCTTCGCCGATCGTGATCGAGCCGATGCGTCGACGCGACCTGAAAGCGATCATGCCGATCGAGGACGCGGCGTACCCGACCTCCTGGTCGAAGCGGATCTTCGAGACCGAACTCGACCAGGTCGGCAACGGCAGCCGGTACTACCTCACGGCACGCGACGGGCGCGACATCGTCGGCTACGCCGGGCTGTGGCACGTCATCGACCCCGACGGTGATCAGGCCCACATCACCAACATCGTGGTCGACGAGGCGCATCGCCGACGCGGTGTCGCCAGCCGGCTGATGCTCGACCTGGCGCGAACCGCTCGTGCGCGCGGGTGCGTGGCGTGGACGCTCGAGGTGCGCGCCGGCAGCACCGGCGCCCAAGAGCTGTACCGAGCGTTCGGGTTCGCGCCCGCCGGGGTGCGCCGCCGCTACTACGACAACGTCGAGGACGCGATCGTCATGTGGTGCCACGACCTGGCAACCGACGAGTACGCCGCCCGTCTCGACACCATCGAACGAGAGTTGCAGGAGAACGGCCGATGAGCGCCGACCGACCACCGCTGGTACCCGACGAATCGACCGTCGTGCTCGGGATCGAGACGAGCTGCGACGAGACCGCGGCGGCGATCGTGATGGGCGGGAACGACGTCGTGTCGAGCGTCGTGTCGAGCCAGATCGAGATCCACGCCGACTTCGGCGGTGTCGTCCCCGAGATCGCGAGTCGCGCCCACCTCGAGGCGCTCAACCCGGTGATCGCTCGTGCGATCGTCGAAGCCGGCATCGACGAACAGCGCATCGACGCCGTTGCGTGCACGCACGGGCCCGGCCTGATCGGCGCGCTGCTCGTCGGTGTGTCGGCGGCGAAGTCGTTGGCACTGGCCTGGGACGTGCCGTACGTCGGCGTCAACCACCTCGAGGCCCACCTCTACTCGGCGTTCCTGGAAGACCCGACGCTCGAGTTCCCGATGGTCGTGCTGCTGGTGTCGGGCGGCCACACGATGCTGATCGAGATGCAGGACCACGGCCGGTACCGGTTGCTCGGCCAGACGATCGACGACGCCGCCGGCGAAGCGTTCGACAAGGTGGCCCGGTTCCTGGACCTCGGCTATCCGGGCGGGCCGGCGATCGACGCCGAGGCGCTCAACGGCGACCCGGACGCCATCCGGTTCCCGCGGGCGCTGAGCGACGACCCGGACAACCTCGATTTCAGCTTCAGCGGCCTCAAGACCGCGGTCATGAACTATGTGCGCAAGCACCCGGACGTGTCGTCGGCCGACGTGGCCGCGAGCTTCCAGATGGCCGTGGTCGACGTCTTGGTCACCAAGGCCCGCCGGGCCGCCCGGATCGCCGGCGCGAAGGGCATCGTGCTGGGCGGGGGAGTGGCCGCCAACTCGCTGCTGCGCGAAGAGCTGCTCGGCGCGTGCGCCAAGGACGGGGTGCGCGGCTTCCTGCCGAGCCGCTCGATGTGTACCGACAACGCGGCGATGATCGCAGCGGCGGGCTGGTACCGCCTGGCGAGCGACGGCCCCACCGACCTCGCCGACGGTGCCCACCCCAACCTCAAGCTGCCCCTGATTCGGTTCGACGAAGCCGATGGCGGCGTTGCGGATCGGGCTCGCTGACGGCAGTCAGCGTCGCCCTCCCGCGCCTTGCCCTCGACTCCGTCGCTCCCGAATCAGTATCGAGATGGTGTCGGTCTGATCGATGTTCGAGGGTGCAGCGACCTGCGGCGAACCGGGATGGCCTGATCGTCGCTACTGGCCGAGGGTTCGGGCGGTGTCGCTGAGGGGGACGTCGGTCTTGTGCTTCGGGAGGGTGCGGAGCAGCCGGTCGCCGGTGTTCGAGGTGACGCCGAGCCAAGAATGCTCGTTGCGGTAGTGGTGGAGTCGGTGGTGTCGGGCCAACCCCTTGTAGAAGCGGGTTCGGGGCCGGTAGCGGGTGTGCACCATCAGGTGGACGAACTCGTAGTGGAACAACCCGATCGCCGCACACAGCCAGGCGGTGAGGAAGCCACCGAGGATCGACGAATCGGTGATCCACATCAGCGGCACCGACCACGCGGCGGTGACCGCACCGAACATCGTGACGAACACGGCGGCGTCGAGGCCACCGAGCAGCAACCACTCGGGATCGGTCGGGTCGAGATGGTGGCGGTGGTGTCCGGTCCCGGTGCCGAGCTTCCGCGTGGCCCACGAGTCGAGCGGGGCGTGCAGCAGGTACTTGTGGATGATCCACTCGACGGTGCCCGTCATGGCGAGCGTCGCGACGATCGCGATCACGTCGCCACGGCCGTATCCACCGACGACGACGCGAGCCGCGCCGAGCACGATGATCGCGACGCCGAGGGCCCGTGCCGACGGCCGGGTGACGAGGAACCGCCAGATCTCGCGCTTGGTCGCCAGATCGGTCGAACGGATGCCGGGTGCGGCGTCGCCCGATGTGGGGTCGATGCCGGTGTTCGTGTCGGTGCTCGTGTTCGTGCTCATGACGGTGCTCCGGTTCGGGTCGAGGATCGCCCCATCTCGATCATCGTGTCGATCAGGGTTCGGAAGCCGGCGAGGACGTCGCGTTCGTAGCCGGGCGAGGCGCCGGCCATCTGGCCGACGACGAGCCCCTGCATGGCGAGGATCGCGAGGCTGCCGAGGCCCGCCAGGGGCTCCGTGTCGACCCCAGGGTCGACCCCCGTGTCGGTCGCCGTGTCGATCCCCGTCGTCCCGCGATCGCCGGCGAGTGCGCCGGCGACGCGTGCGGTCAGGGCGTTCACGTAGTCGCCGTGTTCGGCGACGATCGGATGGATCGCGGCGAGCAGGTCGGTGTCGGTGCGGGCCTGGGTGTACACCTCCAGCACGGCGCCGAACTGGGTGTCGGACATCGCCGACCACAACAGGTCGAGGAGGGTCTCGACGTCGGGACGGTCGGGCAGATCGCCGAACGTCGTCTCGTACGTCGTGCGGAGGCGGACCAGGACGTGTTCGACCGTTGCAGCGATCAGGTCGAGCCGCGTCGGGAAGTGACGGAACAGCGCCCCGTTGCTCACCCCGGCGCGGTCGGTGACCGCCGTCGTGGTGAAACCGGCCAGCCCGCGCTCGACGAGGACCTCGGCGGCGGCGTCGAGGAGGGTGGAACGGGTGGCGGCGCGGCGCTCGGCCTGGGTCGGCATCCCGCCATGTTAGAGAGTGACTACTCTCTCCGCAACAGATCGCGAGATCCGTCCGACGCTGGACGGGTGCGATTCAGCCGGGTCGACGCATCGGCACGTGGGGGATGCCGTCCTCCACGAACTCCTCGCCGTCGGGCCCGAACCCGAAGCGGCGGTACCAGTCGACGAGGTGCGACTGGGCGTCGAGCACGATCGCCTGCCCGTCGAATCGGTCGACGAGGTGGGCCATGAGCCCTGCTGCCAGGCCGGCGCCGCGTGCGCTCGGGGCCGTGACGACCCGGCCGATGCGGATCGCGCCGCCGTCGTCGAGCGTGCGGGCGTAGACCACGACGGCGTCGCGGTCGTCGGCCCTGCCGGTGATCCAGTGGTGCTCCGTTCCGGGCTCGACGTCGCGGCCGTCGAGTTCGGGGTAGGGACACGATTGCTCGACGACGAACACGTCGATGCGGAGCCGGAGCAGGTCGTGGAACTCGCGCGTCGTCAACGCCTCGAAGGGCTTCGAGATCACGGTCGTCGCGGACGGCACGGGGCGACGGTACCGTTTTCGACCTGATGTTGCCGCTGCAGATCGGATCGTTCACGCCGAAGGCGCCCGTGGTGCTCGCCCCCATGGCGGGCGTGACCAACCGCGCCTTCCGTGCGATGTGCCGGTCGTACGGCGACGACCTCGTCTACGTCAACGAGATGGTCATGTCGCACGCCGTCGTGTACCGCAACGACAAGACGCTGACGATGATGCAGTTCGGCGACGACGAGTCGCCGCGCAGCCTCCAGATCTACGG
>JBPEWX010000105.1:0-2658 GCA_052032235.1 Ilumatobacter sp.
ACCGCGATCGATGAGCGTCTGCACGAGCTTCTCGGCATCCTGACGCCGGACCTCGCCCGACTTCACGAGGCTCTGGACGAACTCCTCCACCTGCTTCCGCGAGGTGTCGGTGAACTGAACACCCGCCTCGATGAACTTCTGGACCTGGCTCTTCGGCATGCGTCCATGCTACCGATGCCGCACGAACGCTGCCGCGGCACCGACCCGTCAGCGACCGAGCAGCCGGTCGGCGACAGCGGCGAGGTCCGGCGCGTCGAGCGTGATCGACACGTCGGCATCGGGCGTCCCACCGACCGGCGTCACGCCGGAACGCACCAGCGCGAACGGGCACCCGATGGCGCCGGCGAACGCACCGTCGGTACTCCCCCGGTCGCCGACCACGATCGCCCGGTCGGGTCGGAACTCGGCGCCACATCGGACCGCGACGAGTTCGGCCATGGGGGCGTGCGGCTTGCCGGCGATCGTCGGTTCGGTCTCACTGACCGCTCGGACGGCTGCCACCAGGGCGCCGGCGCCCGGCGTCGGTCCGTTCGGGGTCGGGAAGGTGACGTCGTCGTTCGTGGCGATGAAACGCGCACCGCTCCGGATCGCGGCGTTCGCCGCCTGGAGACCGTCGTAGTCGAAGTGGCGATGCAACCCGACGATCACGGCGTCGAACGCGCCCGCCGGGTCGTCGGCGACGGCAACGGGGTCGGCGCCGCGCTCGGCGACGGCCTCGAGGACGCCGTCACCGCCGCACACCAGAACGCGCTGCCCGGCCTCGACGAGCGACGCTCCCGCCTGGGCACTCGTCACCACGTCACCGGTTGCCGGGATCCCGATCGCCGCCAACGCCTCCTCCTGTTCGGCGATCGGCGACATCGAGTTGTTCGTGACGAACAGGACCCGTCGGCCGGCCGACCGGAGCCGCTCGATCGCCTCGGCCGAACCCGGGATCGCACGTCTCGCGAGCCACACCACACCGTCGAGATCGCACAGGACGAAACGCACGTCGTTCACGGCGGTCCTTTGTACCAGGGCGCGTGAGCTGGCACGCTGTGCACGTGGCACGCTTCCTCCCCTTCCCGGCCATCCACTACGCGCCCGATGTCGTGCTCGACGACGTCATCGCGCCGCCGTACGACGTCTTGTCCGACGACGACGTCGACGCGCTGGCGGCGCGGAGCCCGCACAACATCGTCCACGTCGACGTCCCGCGCGAGCGTGACGGCGACGGCCGCTACGACGCTGCGGGCGAGGTCCTGCGTCGCTGGCTCGACGAAGGGGTCCTGGTGCGAGACGACGAACCGAGTTTCGTCGTGTATCGGATGTCGTTCGACGACGCCGCCGGCCGGGCCCGCTCGATCGTCGGCGTGCTCGGCGGCGTCGAGGTGGAGCCCTACGGCGAAGGCGGGGTGCTGCCGCACGAGCGGATCACGCCGAAGGCGTCGACCGACCGGCTCGACCTGACCCGGGCGACCGAGGCCAACATGTCACCGGTGTGGGGTCTGTCGCTCGCCGACGGTCTCACCGACCTGCTCACCGCCCCCGGTGAGCTGCTCGGCGAACTCCACGTCGACGGAGTGACACACCGGATCGAACGGGTCACCGAACCGGATCGGGTCGCTGCGATCAGCGCCTCGGTCGGCTCCGACGACGTCCTCATCGCCGACGGTCACCACCGCTACGGTGTGGCACAGCGGTACCGGGACGAGGTCCGTGCGGCGACGGGTCGAACCGACACACCGGCCGAGGAGACGCTGATCTTCGTGAGCGAGTTGATCGAGGACCAGCTGAGCGTCGAGGCGATCCACCGCGTCTACCGAGGCATCGGCCGCGACGACCTCGTGGCCGCACTCGAGGCCGGCTTCGAGCTCACGCCGGCGGGTCCGGTGACCCCGGCGACCCTCGCCGAGATGGACGAACGAGGCTGCCTCTGTCTGCTCGACCGCGACGGATCCGGGCACTGGCTGACCCCGAAGGCCGGCGCCTTCGACGACGTGCGGGCGCTCGACGGTGTGTGGCTCGAGCACCTGCTCGACGACACGTCCGCCGACGTGACGTACCAGCACGGCGTCGACGAGCTGCACACCCTGCTCGCGAGTGACCCGTCGATCACCGCCGCGGTGCTGATCCGGCCGGTGAGCGTCGCCGAGATCGAACGCACCGCCCGCGAAGGCGTCGTGATGCCGCCCAAGTCGACCTTCTTCACGCCCAAGCTGCGCACCGGCCTCGTGATCCGCCCGCTCACCTGACCAGCGGGTCGGACACGTCCGGTTCGTCGCACTAGCCGGCGAGTTCGGCGGCGGCTCGCTGGAGGGCGCGCTCGACGGTGCGCTTGTTGGACGCCCGGACGAGCTTGGTCGCCACGAGCTCGGTGCGGCTCTGGGTGACGCCACCGGCTCGGAAGAACCGCCGCACGATCCGCCCGACGGCGACGACCTGGTCGCCGGCACGCACCGTCACCGGTGCGTCGACCACCACGATCGGCACCGAATGGGTGTCGTCGTCGAGCCTCGTGGTGACCTCGACATTGGTCACGACCGAGCCGGACGGCAGCTCGCGCTGCTTCGGCTCGCTGGTCACGGTGCCGCACACGGCGGCGACGTTGATGTCGTTCATGTTGCCCTCTCCTCGGGATCGAAGTGAGGGGGAAGCCGGTGTGTGACACCCCACGAC
>JBPEWX010000106.1:0-1807 GCA_052032235.1 Ilumatobacter sp.
AGTACGCCGGATTCTCCACCGCCGAGGAGTCGAACGCCTTCTACCGCCGCAACCTGGCCGCCGGTCAGAAGGGTCTGTCGGTGGCGTTCGACCTCGCCACGCACCGCGGCTACGACAGCGATCACCCCCGCGTCGCAGGCGACGTCGGCATGGCCGGCGTGGCGATCGACTCGATCCTCGACATGCGCCAACTGTTCGACGGCATCCCGCTCGACCAGATGAGCGTGTCGATGACGATGAACGGCGCAGTGCTGCCGGTACTCGCGCTCTACATCGTGGCGGCCGAGGAACAGGGCGTCGAGCCGCACCAGCTCGCTGGCACGATCCAGAACGACGTGCTCAAGGAGTTCATGGTCCGGAACACGTACATCTATCCGCCCGAGCCGTCGATGCGGATCATCTCCGACATCTTCGCCTACACCTCGAGCGAGATGCCGCGGTTCAACTCGATCTCGATCTCCGGGTACCACATGCAAGAGGCGGGGGCGACGGCCGACCTCGAACTCGGGTACACCCTCGCCGACGGCGTCGAGTACCTGCGTGCGGGCATCGACACCGGGCTCGACGTCGACAAGTTCGCGCCCCGCCTGTCGTTCTTCTGGGCGATCGGGATGAACTTCTCGATGGAGGTCGCCAAGATGCGGGCCGGGCGTCTGCTCTGGGCGAAGCTCGTCAACCAGTTCGGCCCGAAGAACGACAAGTCGCTGTCGCTGCGCACCCACAGCCAGACCTCGGGGTGGTCGCTCACCGCCCAGGACGTGTTCAACAACGTCGTGCGCACCTGCGTCGAGGCCATGGCGGCGACCCAGGGCCACACCCAGTCGCTGCACACCAACGCGCTCGACGAGGCGTTGGCGCTGCCGACCGACTTCAGTGCTCGCATCGCACGCAACACCCAGCTGTTCCTGCAGCAGGAGTCGGGAACGACTCGGGTGATCGATCCGTGGGGCGGCTCGTACTACATCGAACGCCTGACCCACGACCTCGCCGAACGGGCGTGGGCGCACATCCAGGAGATCGAGGAGGCCGGCGGCATGACCGCGGCGATCGAGGCCGGGATCCCGAAGATGCGCATCGAGGAGGCCGCCGCCCGCACCCAGGCCCGCATCGACTCCGGCCGTCAGCCGGTGATCGGCGTCAACACCTTCCGACCCGACACGCCCGACGAGATCGAGGTGCTCAAGGTCGACAACAGCTCGGTGCGGGCCCAGCAGCTCGCGAAGCTCGAACGGCTCCGCGCCGAACGCGACGAGCAGGCATGCCAGGAAGCGCTCACCCGGCTCACCGAGGCCGCAGCAGCGTCGACCACCGGCAGCCGCGCTCCCGGCCTCGAGCAGAACTTCCTCCGGCTCGCCGTCGACGCCGCCCGCAAGCACGCCACCGTCGGCGAGATCAGCGACGCCCTGGAGGCCGTGTTCGGTCGTCACACCGCCGCGATCCGTACGATCGAGGGTGTGTACCGGAACGAGATCGGCAACGCCCCGAACGCTCAGCTCGCCCGTGACGCCGTCGATCGCTTCCTCGACGACCACGGTCGCCGCCCCCGCATCATGGTCGCCAAGATGGGCCAGGACGGCCACGACCGCGGCCAGAAGGTGATCGCCACGGCGTTCGCCGACCTCGGCTTCGACGTCGACGTCGGCCCGCTGTTCCAGACGCCGGCCGAGGTCGCCCGTCAGGCCGTCGAGGCCGACGTCCACATCGTCGGCGCGTCGTCGCTCGCTGCCGGACACCTGACCCTGGTCCCCGAGCTGAAGGCCGAGCTCGCGAAGCTCGGTCGCGACGACATCATGATCGTCGTCGGTGG
>JBPEWX010000107.1:0-1663 GCA_052032235.1 Ilumatobacter sp.
GCGGTGGTCGCGATGGTCGCGATCGACGCTGCGGTCGTCGACGCGTCGTCGGCGGGGCTCGCGCACGCTGCGGCGACGAGACACACCGCCGTCGCGAATCCCAACTGCCGTCGCATGCCAGGAGTCTGGCAGCGGAGATGCGGCATGTGGCGGCGCGCCGCGGCAGACTGTCGCCAATGGAGCGAATGTTGCGTGTTGCCGGTGGTCAAATGGGTCCGATCCAGCGCGCCGACTCCCGCGAGCAGGTGGTCGAGCGATTGATCGCGCTGCTCACCGAGGCGGCCGACCAGGGATGCGAGCTGATCGTGTTCCCCGAACTCGCCCTCACCACCTTCTTCCCCCGGTGGCACACGGGCAAGGTGTCCGACTTCGACCACTTCTACGAGACCGAGATGCCGAACGCAGCGACGCAACCGCTGTTCGACGAGGCGAAACGTCGCGGCATCGGGTTCTCGCTGGGCTACGCCCTGCTCGAGGAAGCCGACGACGGCGTGGTGCACCGGTGGAACGTCCAGACGCTCGTCGACACGAGCGGCACGATCGTGGGCACGTTCAAGAAGGTCCACATCCCCGGTCACGACGAGTTCGACCCGACCAGGCCGTTCCAGCACGCCGAGCGCTACTTCTTCGAGCCGTCACCCGACGGGTTCGGTGTCTGGGACGCGTTCGGTGCTCGCGTCGGGATGATGATCTGCAACGACCGCCGGTGGCCCGAGACCTATCGCGAGATGGGCCTGCAGGGCGTCGAACTGATCCTGTGCGGTTACAACACGCCGATCCACTACGTGCCCGACCCGAGCCAGGATCGTCTGCAGGGCTTCCACAACAAGCTGGTGATGCAGTCGGGCGCCTACCAGAACGGCACGTTCGTGGTCGGCGTCGCGAAGGGTGGCGTCGAGGAAGGCGTCGCGTCGCTCTGCGAATCGATCATCGTGGCGCCGTCGGGTGAGATCCTCGCCGAGGCGACGACCGACGGCGACGAGGTGATCTGGGCGGATCTGCGACTCGACTGGTGCAAGCAGTACACCGGCACCTTGTTCGACATGGACTACTACCGACGCCCCGAGGTGTACACCCGGCTCACGACGATGCGGGGCCCGAACGGGTGACCGACCCGTGGGCACGCCCCTCCGACGACGGAGCGCGAGCCCGACGACCGCCTGCGCAGGCGGTCGAGATCGAACTCGACGGCCCAGACGGCCCGGGCGGCCGCGATCCCGGAGCACCGACCGGGTCCGACGAACCGAACTGGAGGGCGGTGACCGGCATCGCGGCCGTCGTCGGCGTGGCGCTCGGCCTCGTCGTCGCCGGCGTGATCCTCTGGTCCGGCGACGACGATGACGACGACGGTGAGCCGTCGACCTCGACACTCCCGATCGACGAACTCACGGCCGAGATCACGGTTCCACCGACGCTGCCGCCGGTCGAGACAGCGCCCCCGACGACGATCGCCGGGCTCGAACGAATGGTCCCCGAACCGCGCCCGGTGACCGTACCGACCTACCCGCCGTCGAGCGGGGCCGTCGCCGACTGGGACACGGCCGTCGAGTTCGACACGCTGGCGAACTCGATCGTCGCCGACCTGGTCGCCGACTCGTCGGCCGGTGACGGCCCCTCGTCGGGTCAGGCGATGTGGGACTCGACCAACCGCCGCTTCGAACTC
>JBPEWX010000108.1:0-2812 GCA_052032235.1 Ilumatobacter sp.
CGACCCCTGACGACGGTGCCCGGTGGGGGACCGGATTCCAGCTGGCCTCCCCTCCGACCCAGCCCATGCTCGGCCCGTCGAGCTTCGGTCATGCCGGTGCCGGCGGACAGTTGGCCTTCGCCGACGTCGACCGACGGGCGGCGTTCGCCTACCTCAGCAACCAGATGGGCGGATACGGCGACGGACGAGCCCGTGAGCTGACGCAAGCGCTCGACCGCGTGCTCGGCTGACAACGAGATGGTGTCCAGCCGGACCTGCGCGCGGTGTCACTGATCGAAGGACCGTGTGCCGGAGGCTGCAATACGATCGGCCGTATCGGGCTGGTCGGCGATTCAGGACGGTGATGAATCGCCTGTCGGCACAGCGACGAGAACCCGACCGCGAAGCACCTCGGTATCGACAGATCACCACGGCACAACAGCGCCATTGCCCGCTCGGCGCGGCTGTATGGCAGCCGGATGATTCCCGGGAGACCGACACCCCTCTCCGTTCGAAGGGGTGCGGGTTCGAGTCCCGCCCCGGGCACGTCACGACGGACGGCGCCGAGGCGCCGCCCGTCGATCGATCGGTGTGATCAGGCCGTTGCCGTCACGGTGCCGGCGAGCTCGCCCGCCACGGCGACGTCGTCGTAGAGGCCGGTGCTCGATGCACCGTCGACCGAGCCGCCGAGGTAGACGTCGTACGACTCGCCGGCCACCAGATCGGGTGCTGAGAACACGATCACGCTGTACTCGTTCTCCGGTTCGAAGGTGACCAGGCTCTCGCCGTCGGCCGACTCGATGTGGACGATGGTGCCCGCGCCGATCGTCGAGCCCGAGGTCAGGTACAGCGACGCCTGGGTCGAACCGGTGCCGACGCCTTCGGAGTTGCGGCCGTCGACGTTCGTGCCGATGAGGAGGCCGCCGCTCATGGTGAACGAGCCGCCGCTGTAGTCGAGTGCGCTGTTGCGGGTGTCGGTCGGGCCGCTCACGGCGACCACGCCACCGGTCATCACGATGTGTCCGTTGGCATCGATGCCGTCGCCCTGTTCGGCGAGCGCTCCGGTCACCGTGATCGCGATCGTCCCGCCGTTGATGTTGATGAAGTAGTCGCCGACGGCTTCGTCGCCGGGTGCGCCACCGGGTGCGCCACCACGTCCGGGGCCCTGGTCGACCGCCTCCGTCGTCGTGCCCGCTTCGGCGCTCGCGACGTTGAGGCCGTCGTCGTTCGAGGTGATGTCGACGACCCCGTCGTTGACGGTGATGACTTCGGACTCGATGCCCTCGAACGAGTCGGTGATCGTGATCGTGCCGCCATTGATCGTCACGGCGAGGTCACCGTGGATGCCGTCGTCGCCCGATGCCAGGATGATGGTGCCGCCGTCGATCACGACCTCGTTGTTCGAGTGGATCGCGTCGTCGACCGAGGTGGCGTCGATCGCGCCACCGCCGATGGCAACCAGGACGTCGCCTTGTACGGCTCGTCCGGTGCCGGACACCGTCCCGGCGTCGATGGTCAGTTGGCCGCCGGTCACCTCGACGTCGGTGGCGGCCTGGATGCCGTCGTCGCCTGCCGTGATGCCGATCACGCCGTCCGCGACGAGGACATAGCCGCGTTCGGCGTCCTCCTCGTTGTCGGCCTTGAAGCCGTCGCCGGCGGCGTCGACCGTGATCGTGCCGCCCTCGACGATGAGGTAGTCCTTGCCGCGGATGCCGTCGTCGGCGGCGACGACCGAGATGGTGCCCGACTCGATGACCAGGCCGTCCTTGCTCGCGATGCCGTCGTTGTAGTTGGCCTCGACGACCAGTTCGCCCGTGCCGGCGATCGTGAGGTCGGCTGCCGAGTAGAGGGTCGCGTTCGGTTCGTCGGTGTCGGCGTCCGGGAAGCTGTAGGCGGCCCCGTCGACGAGCCGGTTCGTGGTGCCGTCGGCGAGCATCACCACGGCGCTGTCGGCCTCCATCACGGCGATCGCCGCTCCGTCGGCGTTGGTGATCTCGACACCGTCGAGGATGAGGATGACGTCGTCGGTGTCGGCCACGTCGACCACCACCTGGCCGTCGACCAGGCTTCCGCTGAGCGAGTAGGTGCCCGGGTCGGAGATCGTCACCGTCGAACCGTCGATCGACACGTCACCGGAGTCGGTCGTCGCCGTGGTGCCGTCGAGCGAGATCGACACGACCGCCGACTCGTCGTACTCGAGGTCGGTCTCGTCGAAGTGCGACTCCTGGTTCTCGGTCGACGTTGCGATCGCCGTCGATTCGTCACCGGAGCCGGTGTCGGTGCCCGTGCTGGTGTCGGTGGTGTCGTCCGACGGCTCGGCCGCCGTCGCCGTGTCGCTCCCGACGGCAGATTCCGACGAGTCAGTTGCGGAACATCCGGCGATCACGAGGAGCGTCGTCACGAGCGGAGCCGTACAGGCGGCGCGCCGGCGACGACGTGGCTTGCGGTTGCCATGGCTTGTGGGGGAGGGGGTGTTGCGGTACATGGAATCCGTTCCGATCAGTGGGTCGATCTGGTGATTCCGGTGTACGCGTCCAACCTGGGAGTCGGCCGAGAGCCGCCCGAGAACTCGGGCCGAGGCGGGTCGATCGGCGGAACCGATCGGGGAACACCGCACATCTGAAAAACCGACCAACTACTCGGTCGGTCGGAGGGTCCGAGGGGGATCGCATCCGGTTCGGTGATCGCGACGTGCAATGGGGCACCGTCGACGACGGCCACCGAACGATCGTCCCCGTCGGCGCATGAGACCGAATGGTCCAGTACGAGGGGAAACCACCTATGACTTCCAGAGCTACTCGCCGCCTCGCCGGCGTCGTCGTCGCACTCGGGC
>JBPEWX010000109.1:0-6875 GCA_052032235.1 Ilumatobacter sp.
GGTCGGCGACACGGCCCCCTCGACCGTCGGCGCCGCGGTGACGACTCCGGCGCCGGCCGCCCCCGCACCGATCACCGGTGTCCCGATCGAGGAGCCACCGACCAGTTCCAACCCGCCACCGACCGAACCGACCCTCCCCCAGGAGTTCGTCGAGATCGACGACGGCGGCTACGACTCGGTGGCCGACATGGCCGACCACGCCGACGTCGTGGTCGTGGCGACCGTGACCGAGACGATCAGCTTCGGGCGCCCGGATCCCGCTGCGATCCCCGGCGACGGCGTCATCCCCGACGCCGACGAGCACATCGGGCTGACCCTCACGGTCGACGAGGTCGTCAAGGGCGACGTCGACGACGAGATCCGGCTCACGTGGTGGGCCTACGACGTCGACGCCGACGGCGAGCGGTCCGCCGAACTCCTCCTCAACGGCATCGAGGTGCCGGTCGACGGCGACCGACTGGTGCTGTTCCTGCGAGAACCGCAGCCGCCCGACGCCCCGGTCCGCGGGCCGATCGACACGTTCGCCTCCCACCACATCGTCGGGCTGGACGCGATCGGGCATCTCGACGGCGACGTGGTCGTCAACGGTGACACCGTGAGCGGCGACTGGACCGGCCTCATCGGGTCGACGCTCGACGAGGTCCGGGCTGCGATCTGACCCGCGGCCGGTTCGGCCCGGCGGGCGGGACGGACGGTACGGTCGGCGACATGACCGACCGCATGCCTGCCGTCTCACTCGCCGCCACCCCGGGGAAGCGCACCCGCACGATCGCCATGGCAGCCGAGATCGAGGCCAGGGGCTTCACCGGCATCTACTGCCCCTCGTTCGGTGATGCCATCGGTCTCTGCCTGTCGATCGCCCACACGACCGAGACGCTGCACGTGGGCACCTCGATCCAGCCGATCTACCTCCAGCATCCGGTCGCACTGGCGACGTCGGCGACCTATCTCCACGAGGTGTCCGGCGGGCGGTTCCGCCTCGGCGTCGGCGTCACCCACGGACCGGTCGTGAAGCGGCTCGGTGTCGAGACGGGCAAGCCGCTCACCGACATGCGCGAGTACGTGACGACGATGCGCGCCGCCGCCGAGCGGATGGGCGAGCTGCCCCCGATCGACCTGGCGACCCTCCGCGACAAGATGGTCGAGTTGTCGGTCGAGGTCGGCGACGGCGCCGTCTGGGCGAACGCGTCGCGCAGCCGGATGGCGCACTCGCTGTCGCTGGCGCCCGACGAACGACTCGCCGCAGGATTCCGGATCGGCAACATGATCCCGACGGTGATCGACGACGACCTCGAGGCGGCCCGGGCCCGCAACCGAGCCACGCTCAAGGGCTACGTGGCGTTGCCGAACTACCGCAACTACTGGATCGACGCCGGCTACGCGGACGAGATGCACGCCGCCAAGGCCGCGCTCGACGCGAAGGACGACGCTGCCCTGATGGTCGCCATGTCGGACGCCTGGCTCGACGACTGCACCCTGTCCGGACCGGCCGGACGTGTGCGCGACGGCATCGAAGCCTGGTTCGACGCCGGCGTCACCGACCCGATCGTCGTGCCGTCGTCGACGAGCGGTGGACAGGCGAAGGCCGTCGAGGAGCTGTTCGCCGCCTACGCCTGATCGGCCCCGGGAACGTGGGCGCGTGACCACTGGACCGAACCGGGTCGCTGACCCTTCATCTTCGGGGTCGCGGCGAGCCGCCCGACGAACAACGAGGTGTCGTCGGGCAGCCGCCATTTGATGTCGTGGTACAGCTCGGACTGCGTCAACTCGGTCTCGACCAGGGCGTGCGACGCCGAGAGTCGTTGCTCGATGCCGAGGTCGTCGAGGTCGATCTCGTCGAGCCCGACCTCGGGATCGACGACGACGGAGTAGGTCGCAGCCATGGTTCGGCAGTCCCCCGACCGGCGCGTGACGAAACCGGTGATTCAGACCTTCGGGGCCCGGTGCAGTGACCACCGGACCCTCCGGTCGCGCACGTCGGACGACTCGGGCATCGCGTCGCGTTCGTGGTCGGACATCGCCGCGTACCACTCGCCGTACTTGCGGGCACCCCACGTCGCCGTCGCGCCATGGGCCACCACGCTCGCCACGACGGTCCACGCGATGATCGCGAACAGCTCGTCGGCGTCGGACAACCCTTCGGCCACACCTTCCTCCAGCAGCTGCAGACCGAACAGCATCGACGCCAGCCCACGCGGGCCGAACCAGCCGATGAACAACTTGGTCTGTGGCGCCGCACCCATCCCCGTCATCGCGACGGCCACCGGGGCCATCCGCATCACGGTCAGAGCGAGCACGGCGCACGCCACGACGGCGACCGTCGTGTCGCCGACCGCCTCGACGACGAACAGATTGCCGAACACGAAGAACGACGCGATCGCGAGCAGGCGACCGGTGTCCTCGGTGTACTCGTCGTACTCCTCTGCCTTCTCGCGTCCGGTGGCGGCACCGAAGGCGAGTCCGGCCGTGAACGCGGCGATGAACCCGTTGGCGCCGGCGACTTCCGAACCGGCGAAGGCCAGCACGGCGATCGACAGGGTGGCGAGCTGGGCGTAGATGCCCTGGACGAGGCCGTGACGGTGAGCCCGCACGAGGAGTGCTCCGCCGACGAGCCCGCAGGCGACGCCGATGACGACGCCGAGACCGACCTGCTCGACGATGAAGCGGCCCCAGAACCCCGGCTTCGTCTCCTCCCCCGTGGCGAGGGCGATGAACAGCAGCACCGCCGGAACGGCGAGACCGTCGTTCAGACCCGACTCGACGTTGAGCCCCTGCCGAACCCATTTCGGCACCGACCGGTCCTCGACCACGGCCTGGCCGAGGGCGGCGTCGGTGGGTGACAGGATCGCTGCGACGAGCGCCGCTTCCCAGCCGGACAACCCGGGAATGAGGAGTGCGAACAAGACGGCGCCGAGCATGACCGTGAGCGGGAGCCCGACGAGGAGGAGACGCGACGGGAGACCGACCTGGCGTTCGAGCGAGCGCACGTCCATGCGAGCGGAGTCACCGAACAGGATGATCGCCAGGGTGATCTCGCCGAGAACGGCGACGCCCTCGGTTTCGACGGCGAGTTCGACCACACCGAACCAGTCGGTGAGGGCGCCCGCCGCGACGAAGACCATCGGCATGGTGAGCGGCATCGACGCCACGCGCCGCGACACCAACGCGAATGCGATGATCATCCCTGCGATGACGGCGATGTCGGCTTCCATCCCACCCTCCTGGTCGGCGCCGCAAACGTAGCCGAGCACCACCGCTCGGGTCGGGTGTCGTACGGAACGACGAGGCGCAGCCGAGGCGTTTCGGGAGATCACCCGACCCGGTCGCGGGCTGTCGTCACCGGAGTCGGGTGATCTTCGGAAACGTCGACTCCGTCGCCGTTCCCTCCGACACCCGACCCGGCAACTCGTTCGTCGCCGTCACCTCTGACACCTGACCCGAAGGTCCGACCCGATGGTCGGTCAGACGCGTTCGATGATGATGGCGGGGGCCATGCCGCCGCCGGCGCACATGGTGATCAGGCCGACCTGCTGGTCGGTGCGCTCGAGCTCGTCGAGCACGGTGCCGATCAGGATCGCTCCCGTCGCCCCGATGGGGTGCCCGAGCGCCATCGCGCCGCCGTTCACGTTGACCTTGTCGCGGTCGAGTTCGAGGTCGCGGATGAACTTCTCCGCGACCACGGCGAACGCCTCGTTGACCTCGAAGATGTCGATGTCGTCGAGTGTCATCCCGGCCCGCGCCAGCACCTTCTTCGCCGCCGGAACCGGGGCGTTGAGCATCAGCGTCGGATCGTCCCCCATGTTCGCCGTCGCGACGACGCGGGCACGCGGCTTCAGGCCGTGCTGCTTCGCGTAGTCGTCACTCGCCCACAGGATCGCGGCAGCGCCGTCGACGACGCCCGACGAGTTGCCGGCATGGTGGACGTGCTGGATGTCGAGGTCGGGGTAGCGCTGGTTGATCAGTTCGCGGAACGTCGGCTCGCCCGGGTAGGCCATGTCGGCGAGCTTCTCGAAGCTCGGCGGCAGCTGCGCGAGCGATTCCATCGTCGTGTCGGGTCGCGGGAACTCTTCGCGGTCGAGCGCCACCGAACCGTCGGGGTTCAGCACCGGGATCAGGCTCTTGTCGAAGCGGCCCTCGTCGATCGCGCGGGCCGCACGCTTCTGCGACTCGACGGCGAGGGCGTCGAGCGATTCGCGATCGATGCCCTCGATGGTGGCGATCGCGTCGGCGCACACCCCCTGGTTCGATTGCGGATGCAGATCGCGGAGGTGCTCGTTCAGGGCACCCATCGGGAGCATGTTCGGGTGCTTGATCGACATCATCTCGGTGCCGCCGCCGACGACGAGGTCTTCCATGCCGGCCATGATCGAGTGGGCAGCGAGGTTGTTGGCGGTGATGCCGGATCCGCAGAACCGGTCGAGGGTGACGCCACTGGCCGTGATGTCATAGCCGGCGTCGAGGGCCGCCATGCGACCGAGGTCGCCGCTCTGGGGCCCCTGCTGTGCGCTGGTGCCCCAGATGACGTCGTCGACGTCGGCGGTGTCGAATCCGTTCCGATCGACGAGCGCCTCGAGCACGGTGCGGGCGAGGTGCTGCGGGTGGAGGTGGGCCAGGGCGCCCTTTCCTTGCTTGCCGATCCCTCGCGGGGTCCGGACGGCGTCGATGATGTAGGCCTCGGCCATGGCAGCTCCTGTTCGTCGGGGGTGACGTTCCGCAGTCTTTCGCGACACGGCGGACCTCCGAGAGTCGGAGCCCGGATCAGCCGCGCGACCGGCGCGCCTCGCGCGCCGAGGCGACGACGGCCACGGCGCCGACGACCCCGACGACGATCACCGCCGCCGCAACGGAACGCGAGCGCGTCGGCGGGCCCCCGGCGGTCAGCGGCGCCGCCGAGCGTTCGGGATTGCGGTACATCGGAGCAAGCATGCCGATGCACACCCACCACGGCGGCGTTTGTCACGGCCGTGGTGGAAAAACCCGGATTCGGTCAGCTCGCCACGAGTGCCGGCTCGCCGAGGCGGTAGCCGGAGGAGGCGGTGTGGCCGCCCATGAAGCCGTCCTCGTGATACTGGCGGACGCCCGCCTCGTCCTCGGCGGCGCCGACGGCGACGAGCAGCGGGATGAAGTGGTCTTCGCGCGGATGGCAGACGCGTGCGCTCGGGGCCTTGGCCCAGTCGAGCAGACGCTCGCTGCGCTCGGCGCCGGTGAACTCGACCATCGTCTCGGTCAGCCAGTCGTCGAACTCGATCGACGGGCGACTGGACGCCGGGCCGAACTTCGACAGGTCGTGGAAGCTCGGCAGCCCACTGCCGACGATCAGCACGCCTTCGTCGCGTAGCGGTGCGAGCGCACGGCCGGCGGCGAGGTGCGCTGCCGGGTCGTACCCACGGAGCATCGAGAGCTGGAAGACGGGCACCTCGGCGTCGGGGTACATCACGTACAGCGGGGCGAACACGCCGTGGTCGAAGCCGCGGTCGGGGTCGGCGGCGACGGGGAGCCCGGCGTCGGCGAGCAGCTGCTGGGTTCGCTCGGCGATCGCCGGCGCGCCGGGTGCCGGATACTGGATCCGGTACGTGAAGTCGGGGAAGCCGCCGTAGTCGTACATCATCGGCGGGTTCGGGCTGGTCTGCACGGTGAACGCGTGCTGTTCCCAGTGCCCGCTGATGACGAGCACGGCTGTCGGGGTCGTGCCGGTTTCGGTCGGGATCGCCTGGAGCGACTGCTCGAGCGGCGCCCAGTCGACGGGCATCAGGTCCTTGATCCACGGCCATGGACCGCCACCGTGGGAGATGGCGTAGACGGGCAGTCGGTTCGTCATGGGAGCTCCGTTCCACGGGTTCGTTCGACAGTTCAATTCTGAACTATATCGGTTGCCGGCCGACGACACTCTCAGCCAACTCTGCGACGGGTCTTGCGGTGCTCTTGGATTCACGGAGCACGGTGTCGTCATGGCAACCCCCGGAACCGCCCAGACCGATCTCGATCACGCCCCGGCCGACCCGGAGCGTGTTCCCGGCCCCGAGCACGACGACGTGTGGTGGCCGGCCGAGCCGCGGCCCGTTGCCGGCGAGCCGCTCGCCCCTCCCCCACCGCCACCGCTCCATCGCACGGCACCGCCCGAGGGTGGCCCACCGCCGACTCGTCGTCCGTGGGGACCGATCGCGCTCGCGGCGCTGACGGTCGCAGCGTCCGTGTTCGGCGGTGCGGCGGCCGGCTACCTCGCGGCGTCGGCCGACGACGACACGGCTGCCTCGACGACGACCGCCACCGCGCTGGCCACGTCGGCGACCACGGCCGATCTCGACGTCGCTGCGGTGATCGACCTCGTCGACCAGTCGGTCGTCTCGGTGAGCACCACGGTCGAGTCGGTGCTCCGCACCCCGAGGGGCGACGTCGTGCAGCAGGGCGAGGGCGCCGGCACCGGTGTGGTGATCGACGCCGTCAACGGGCTGGTCCTGACCAACGCCCACGTCGTCGACGGCGCGACGACCGTCGAGGTGACGCTCGACGCCGACACGACGCCGCGCTCCGCCACGTTGATCGCGAGCGATGCCGCGTCCGATGTCGCGGTCCTGCGGGTCGACGACACGACCGGCTTGGTCGCCGCGGAGACCGCGTCGGCCGACACCGTCGCCGTCGGCGACTCGGTGATCGCCGTCGGCAACGCGCTCGCCCTCGAGGGCAGCATGACCGTGACGAGCGGCATCGTGTCGGCGATGGATCGTTCGATCGCCACCGACTCCGGCACCCTGACCGAGCTGATCCAGACCGACGCCGCCATCAGCTCCGGCAACTCGGGCGGCCCGCTGGTCGACGCCGACGGTCGGGTGATCGGGATCAACACCGCCGTGGCGTCGAGCGGCGGCACGATCCAG
>JBPEWX010000011.1:0-6691 GCA_052032235.1 Ilumatobacter sp.
CAGTTGGTTCGACGCGTCGACCCGGAGCAGGATCGGATCGAGGTCGACGGCGCGCCCGTCGGCGTCAAGCCGGGCCTGGTGTACTACCTGCTGAACAAGCCGACCGGCGTGGTCACGACCGCCAAGGACACCCACGGACGGCGCACGGTCGTCGATCTCGTCCCCGCCGAACCACGCGTGTTCCCGGTCGGCCGACTCGACGTCGACACCGAGGGGCTGTTGCTCCTGACGAACGACGGCGATCTCGCCCACCGCATCACCCACCCCAGTCACGGCGTCGAGAAGGAGTATCTCGTCCACGTGAAGGGTCGGGTGTCGCCCGGCGGTATCCGCCGGCTGCGGGACGGTGTCGAACTCGACGACGGCATCACCGCTCCTGCGGCAGCGTCGCAGCCGTCACCCGGCGTGCTCCGCCTCACGATCCACGAGGGCCGCAATCGTCAGGTCCGCCGCATGTGCGACGCGATCGGGCATCCGGTGCTCCGTCTCGTCCGGACCCGCATCGGTCCGATCACCGACCGCTCGCTCCGACCCGGCGATTGGCGTGAGCTGTCGACGGGCGAGCGGCGTGCCCTCGCCGAGGCCGTCGCCACGTCGTGACGCCAACGCATGAGGCCCCGACGGCGACCCGTCGGTACGATCGTCGCCCGTGACCCAGCGAACTGCGAACGTGATCGGCCTCGGCCTCATCGGTGGCTCGATCGCGATCGGGCTCCGTCAGCGGGGCTGGCGGGTGCACGGCGACGACACACGGCCGGGCACGGAGGACCGTGCGGTCGAGCTCGGCGTGATCGATGCAGCGGGGCTCGCCCCCGACGCCGAGATCACGTTCGTCGCGGTCCCGGTGCTGGCGGTCGCCGACCAGGTCGCACGGGCGCTCCGCGAGACCGACGGGGTCGTCACCGACGTCGGGTCCGTGAAGTCGACCGTCAGCGAGCAATGCGACGACCCTCGCTTCGTCGGCAGCCATCCGATGGCCGGCAGCGAACTCGACGGCCTCGACGGCGCCGATCCCGAGATGTTCAACGGGGCGGTGTGGGTGGTCACGCCGGTCTCGACGACCGACGACGTCACCCTGGCCCGGATCACCGGGGTGCTGCGCGAACTCGGCGCGGAGGTGGTGGCGCTGTCCCCGGACCGTCACGATCAGGTCGTCGCCGTGGTCAGCCATGTCCCGCACCTCACCGCGGCGACCCTGATGCGGCTCGCCGTCGACCGCGCCGAGGAGCACGCACCGCTGTTGCGGCTCGCCGCCGGTGGCTTCCGTGACATGACCCGCATCGCGTCGGGCCGACCCGACATCTGGCTCGACATCTGTGCCGAGAACCGGACGGCGATCGTCGGCGCACTCGACGAACTGATCGAGGGGCTCGCGGCGATGCGAGCAACCGTCGCCGCCGATGATCGTCCGGCGTTGCTCGACGCGCTCACCGGCGCTCGAGAGGCCCGGACCAACCTCCCGGGGCGGGTCGTGCATCCCGAAGAACTCGTCGAGGTCCGCATCCGGATCCCCGACCGCGCCGGTGCCGCCGCCGAGGTCTTCACCCTCGCGGCCGATCTCGGCGTCAACATCGCCAACTTCGAGGTCGTCCACCTCGCCGAGGGCAACCGCGGCGTCGCCGTCGTCCTGATCGACGCGGCGTCGAGCGACGTCTTCAAGGGTGGATTGATCGCTCGCGGCTTCAAGCCCTCGATCACGGCGCTGTCATGACCGACACGATGCTCGTCGAACGGTCCGGACGGGTCGACGCCGCCGTGGCGGTGCCGGGCTCGAAGTCGATCGCGAATCGTGCCCTCGTCTGCGCATCGCTGGCCGACGGGACGAGCACGCTGACGAACCTGCCCGACGGCGACGACACGACGGCGCTCCTCACCGCGATGGCGGCGCTCGATGTCGGCGTGTCGTCCGATGCCGGTCGTGCGGTCGTCCACGGGAGTGGGCCGTCGTGGCCGGCGGCGCATCTGCACGCCGGACTGGCGGGGACGACGTCTCGCTTCCTCACGGCGCTCGTCGCGCTCGGCGAGCGACCGATCACGGTCGACGGCGACCCGCCGCTGCGGAGCCGACCGTTCGGGCCCCTGCTCGACGCGCTGACACAGCTGGGCGTGTCGCTCGAGTACGGCGAGCGAGCAGGGCACCTGCCGATCACCGTCACCGGTCCACCGAGCGGCGGCACCGTCTCGCTCCGCGGCGACGTGTCGAGCCAGTTCGTGTCGGCACTGATGATGATCGGTCCGCTCCTGCCGTCCGGTCTGGTGCTCGAGCTGACGTCGCCGTTGGTGTCGGTGCCCTACGTCGACCTCACCGCCGACGTGATGGGGTGGTTCGGTGTCGACGGGATCGAACGCACCCACGACCGGATCGCGATCCCGCCCGGCCGCTACTCGTCGGGCGACGTCATGGTCGAGCCGGACGCATCGTCGGCCAGCTACCCGCTGGCGCTCGCAGCCGTGCTGGGCGGACGGGTCACCGTCGAAGGGCTCGGACTCGCCGCGCGCCAGGGCGACGCCCGCTTCGCCGACCTCCTCGGTGCGATGGGCTGCGCCGTGACACGGACGACCCGCACGGTGACGGTCGAATCAGGTGGCACGCTGCGCGGCATCGACGTCGACATGAGCGACATCTCCGACCTCGTACCCACCGTGGCGATCGTCGCGGCGTGCGCGTCGACGCCGACACGGATCCGAGGTGTCGGGTTCATCCGGGCGAAGGAGAGCGACCGCCTCGGCGACCTCACGGCCGAACTCCGGCGGCTGGGCGTCGACATCGACGAGACCGACGACGGGCTCGAGATCCGTCCGTCGACCGGTGGATGGCACGGCGGACGGGTCGACACCCACCACGATCATCGACTGGCGATGGCCTTCGGCGTGCTCGGTGCCCGCATCGGTGGGGTCGACGTCGCCGAACCCGGCGTCGTCTCCAAGAGCTGGCCCGGCTTCTGGGACATGCTGGCGGCCGTGTCGACGTGAGCGGCCGGACGACGGTCGCCGCGTTCGATTTCGACGAGACGCTGACGCGGCGCGACACGGTGGTGCCGTTCCTGCGTCTGATGGCCTCTCGGCGGCGGATCGGCGCGGGTGTCGCGTTGCGCGGCGTCCGCACGTTCCAGGCGCTCGCACGCCGCGACCGGCACCTGCTGCGATCGGTCGCCACCGAGGTCGTCTTCGCCGGCCGACCGATCGCCGAGGTGGAGCGACTCGCTGCGACGTTCGGCTCGACGATCGTCGACGGCATGCTCCGTGACGACACGGTCGCTCGTCTCGATTGGCATCGCCGTCAGGGCCACCTCGTGGTGATCGTCTCGGCGTCGTACGAGCACTACGTCCACATCGTCGGGGAGCAGCTCGGCGTCGACGGTGTGCTGGCGACGAGGCTCGACGTGGCCGACGGCACCTGCACCGGCAGGCTCGACGGCAACAACTGTCGCGGCCCCGAGAAGGTTCGTCGCCTCGACGCCTGGTTGGCCGACCGGGGGATCCGCCGCGACGAACTGACGCTCTGGGCGTACGGCGACTCGTCGGGTGATCGTGAACTGCTCGCGTGGGCCGACCATCCCGTCTGGGTGACCGAACCGCTCGCTAGCGTGGCGCCCTGATCCGCCATGCCGCCCCTGCTTCGATGCGCCCGCCCGCGCCAATGGGCCAAGAACGTCCTCGTGTTCGCCGCACCCGGCGCCGCCGGCGTGCTCGACGAACCCGATCAGCTCCTCAAGACCGTCCTGGCGTTCGTGTCGTTCTGTCTCGCGGCGAGTGGCACCTACTTCTGGAACGACGTCCTCGACGTCGAGGCCGACCGTGCCCACCCGACCAAGTCGCGTCGTCCGATCGCGTCGGGTGAGGTGTCGCTCGCCCTGGGGCGGGCGATGGGTGTCGTCCTGCCGGTCGTGGCGATCGGGGTGATGGCACTCACGGGCAGCTGGAAGGCCGTCCTCGTCGTCGCGACGTACATGGCGATCACCCTCAGCTACAGCGCCGTGTGGAAGCACATCGCCGTGCTCGACCTGATCGCGATCGCCTCGGGGTTCGTCCTTCGAGCCGCCGCCGGCGCCTACGCGGTCGACGTGCCCATGTCGAGCTGGTTCGTGCTCGTCACCACGTTCGGCTCGCTGTTCATCGTCACCGGCAAGCGGTACGCCGAGGCAAGAGAGCTCGGCGACGGCGCCGTGTCGGTCCGGTCGACGCTCGGTGAGTACAGCGAGCGCTACCTCAGCTTCGTGCTGGCCGTGAGCTGCGGGGGCGCACTCGTGAGCTACTGCGTCTGGGCGTTCGAGACCAAGGAGATCGCGGCGTCCGACCTGCCGTACTACGAACTGTCGATCGTGCCGATGCTCGCAGCCTTCCTGCGCTACGCACTGGTCCTCGATCAGGGTCACGGCGCGGCGCCGGAGGAAGTCTTCTCGAACGATCGAGTGCTCCAGTTGCTCGGCGTCGCCTGGGTGATCATCTTCGGACTGGCGGTGTACACGTGAACGGATTCGAGACAGCCTGGGCAGCGGTCGCCGAGGTCGACGGCTGGATGACCGAGGGGCAGGCTCGCGCCCTGTACGACGCAGCCGCGAGCTGTCCGGCCGGCGGCACGATCGTCGAGATCGGTTCGTTCCAGGGCCGGTCGACGATCGTCCTGGCGTCGGCCGCACCCGCCGACGTCACCGTGACGGCCATCGACCCGCACGCCGGCAACGACCGCGGGCCGCAAGAGATCGACGGGTACGCCGACGATGCCGAGAGCGACCACGCACGGTTCACCGCCAACCTCGAACGAGCCGGCGTCGCGACCCGTGTGCGTCACCTCCGCAAGTTCTCCGACGACGCCCTCGCTGACGTGGACGAGATCGACGTGTTGTACATCGACGGCGCTCACCGCTACGGCCCGGCGCTCGCCGACATCCGCCAGTGGGGCGCCAAGGTCCGTCCCGGCGGCACGATGTTGATCCACGACAGCTTCTCGAGCATCGGGGTCACCGGAGCGATCGGGCGGGAGCTGCTCTGGTCCCGTCGGTGGCGGTACGTCGACCGGTCACGGTCACTGGCCGTCTACCGGGCCGACGACGCCGGGTCGCCCTGGGCGAACGCCGCACGCCAGGTCGCCCAGCTGCCCTGGTTCGCGAAGAACGTCGCCATGAAGGTGCTGATCAGCACCAAGATCCTCCGCGGACGCGAGTGGCCCTATTGAGCCGACCCGGACGCGACCCGCAGGTAGCCTCACGTTCGATGGCTGAGCGTGCCCCCACCGAACTGACCGGGTTCGGCCTCACGAACCCCTCGGGTGCCGTCGTCGTCGAGATCGACGACGAATCGGCTGCGGCCGCGATCAAGGACCTGCCCGCTCGCGGCGGCATCACCCGAGGCCTCGGCCGCTCGTACGGCGACCCGGCCCAGAACGGTGGCGGACACGTCCTGCGGCTCGCGCCGGGTTCGATCGTCGTCGACGAGGCCGCCGCCACCGCAACGGTCGGCGCCGGCGTCAGCCTCGACGACCTGCTGCGCGTGCTCGTCCCGCGGGGCTTCTTCGTCCCCGTCACGCCCGGTACGCGCTATGTGACCATCGGCGGTGCGGTGGCGAGTGACATCCACGGCAAGAACCACCACCTCGACGGCTCGTTCGGCAACCACGTCACCAACATCCGCATGATGTTGGCCGACACCACGATCGTCGACGTCGGCCCCGACCGCGACCCGGACCTGTTCTGGGCGACCGTCGGCGGCATGGGCCTCACGGGCCTCATGCTCGAGGTGACGTTCCGCCTGCTGCCGATCGAGACCAGCCGCATCTCGGTCGACACCTACCGCCTCGGGTCGCTCGACGAGGTCATGACCGAGATGGTCGCCAGCGAGGCCGACTTCCGCTACTCGGTGGCCTGGCTCGACCTGCTCGCCACGGGTCGTCGCGTCGGACGTGGTGTCCTGACCAACGGCGCCCACGCCACGGTCGACCAACTCGGCCCGGCCGATGCCGCCGATCCGCACGCATACACGGCCGACCAGGTCGCCGTGATGCCCCCGCTCGTGCCGCCGCAGGGCGTCATCAACAAGCTCACCGTCAAGGCGTTCAACGAGATGTGGTTCCGCAAGGCACCCCGCGAACGGCGCGGCGAGCTCCAGACGATCCCGACCTACTTCCACCCGCTCGACCTCGTCGGGAGCTGGAACCGTGTCTACGGCAGCGAAGGGTTCGTCCAGTACCAGTTCCACGTCCCCGACGACGCCGTCGACACGATGATCTCGATCATCCACCGGCTGGCAGCAGCACAACTGCCGATCTTCATGACGGTGTTGAAGCGGTTCGGGCCCGGCAACCCGGCACCGCTCAGCTTCCCGCAGTCCGGCTGGCAGCTCGCGGTCGACATCGGTGTCGCGCACCGACGGATCGGCGCCATGTTGGGCGAGTTCGATCGGATGGTGCTCGGCGTCGGGGGCCGCCACTATCTCGCCAAGGACGGCTCCATGACGGCCGAGACGTTCCGCCGTGGCTACCCGCGACTCGCCGAGTGGCAAGCGATCCGTGCACGGGTCGACCCCGCCGGCGTCTGGGCGAGCGACCAGAGCCGCCGTCTCGGCCTCACCTGACCCCACCCCGAAGAGGACCCATGCAGAACGCCCTCCACGAAGCCCAGACCATCGTGCTGCTCGGCGGCACGAGCGAGATCGGACGAGCGATCGTCGCCGAGCTCGTCACGCCGGCGACCCG
>JBPEWX010000110.1:0-9421 GCA_052032235.1 Ilumatobacter sp.
CGACCTGGATGCCGAGGTTCGACAGCGCCGACACCGATCCCACCGTCACGACCAGCGCCGCGGCGGTGCGGCCCATCAACCGGGCGAGCACCTCGTTGTGCCGCTTCACCACGTTCTGCACCAGTCGCTTGACGACCAGCGCGACGACGACGGCGATGACGAAGATCGTCGCTGCCGTCGGCCAGTTCGCGGCGTCGAATCCGGCCACCGAGTCCTCGACGGTGATGTCGGCTTCGGCGTCGACCGTGGCCGGGGCGAGCAGGAGTGTGGTCATGCAGGGCGCCGTACCCGGGGGTCGGCACCCCGAAACGGTCAGGCGCCCGGGTCGACCTGTGGGGTGGCGGTGCCGCCGTCGAGGCCGAGTTCGGCTCGCAGCTGGCTGAGACGACCCTGTGCCTCGACGTTCGCCGTGGCCTGCTCGATCTCGAGCACGCTCGACTCGACCGACGTCTCCTGCAGCTCGGAGGCCGCCTTGGCCTTCGCGTAACGGGCCTGGATCTTCTCCTCGACCTCTTTGAGGGTCGGGACGTCGTCGCCCACCGACTCGTTCAGCTGCTGCATGGCCGTGTTCATCTCTTCTTGCATCTTCGCCTGCTCGAGCTGGCTGACCAGCTTCGACTTCTCGGCGATCTTCTGCTGGAGGAGACGGCTGTTCTGGCTCACGGCGGCCTTGGCCTGGTCGGCGGCCTCGGTCGACTCGAGCACCATGGCCTTCATGCTCTCGACGTCTTTTTCGACCTCGATCAGTTGTCCGGCGATCGTCTCGGCGGCAGCGGTGTACTTGGACGCCTTCTCGGCGTCGCCGGCCTTCTCGGCGTCGGCGGCCATGATCAGCGCTTGACGTGCGTTCGCGTTGAGCTTCTCGAGTTCGCCCAGCTTGCCGTTGAGTCGGATCTCCGCCTGCTTCTGCCCGGCGATGACGGCGGTGGCCTGCTCCTTGAGACGCTTGTGCTGCTCCTGGGCCTCGGAGATCGCCTGCTCGAGCTGGACCTTCGGATCGGCGTTCGCCTCGAACGAACCGGTGAGCTTGGCGGTCAGGTACTTCCACCACTTCTTCGCGAGCTTGAACATGGCTGCGAGCCTAGCGTTTCGGCCTCGAGGCCTCGCCGGGCTCCCGGTGGCGGGTGATCAGCCCGATCGGGCGAAGCGGCGGCGGAGCCAGGCGACCTCGTCGGCGCGCAGGACGAAGAGGACGGCGGCGTAGACGACCAGTCCGACCGTCCCGCCGATCACGACTTGGGCGAACCCGGTCCAGCCGACGTCGCTGTCGACCCGGTGGGTCACGAACCACATGGCCTCGGCCATCAGGACGGCGGCGAGGCACATCTTCCACATCCCGCCCACGACGTCGCGAACCCGGAACGCGGGCACCTTGTACGACAGGACGTTGAGCGCCCACGCCGACGACACGAGGTAGGCGACCGCATAGGCGAGGCCGAGGCCGAGCACGCCCCACCGCCCGACGAAGGCGAACGCCAACACGATGTTCAGCACGTTCTCGCCCACGTTGAGGACGAACGGTGTCCGGGTGTCCTGGTGTGCGTAGAAGCCGCGCAACACGAAGAGGTACACCGAGAACCCGACGAGGCCGATGGACAGGCCGGCGAGGGCCTCGGCGGTGTTCTGCAGATCGGTCGTGTCGAACTGCCCGCGTCGCATCAACCCGATGATCGGCTCCCGCAGCACGAACATGCCGGCCGCCGCGGGCAGCGTGAGCACGGTGATCATCCGGGTGCCGAGCGACGTGTGGCGGACGAATGCCGCCTGGTCGTGGGCCTTCACCGCACGCGCCATCTCGGGTTGGAACGTGGTCGAGATCGACACGGCGAGAAGGCCGTGCGGGAGGACGAACCAGGTGAACGCCTGCACGTAGGCGGTGAGGATGCCGGCACCTTCGGCATTGGCGAGGTTGCGGATGACGACGACGGCCACCTGGTTGGCGACGACGAAGCCGATGGTCCACCCGGACAGGACGAGCAGTTTGCGAACAGCCGGATGCTTCCAGTCCCACGACGGCTTGAACCGCAGGCCGGCCGCGAACATCGCCGGGACGACGACGACCGCCATCGCCGCGATGCCCGCGGTGGCGCCGAGGCCGAGCGTCCACCGGACCCTGCTGTCGTCGATCACGTCGGCGAGGCCGTACTGCGTCGACCCCGCACCCGGCAGTGACAACAGGGTCACGATGATGATCAGGTTCGGCAGGACCGGGCTCCACGCCGCGGCGACGAATCGTCGGCGGCTGTTCAGGTAGGCGTTCGCGACGCCGGTGAGCCCGTAGAACAGGATCTGGACGAGGAAGATCCGCGCCAGTGTCGTGCCGACCTGGCGGAAGAGTTCGACGTCGACCTCGTCGGCCACGTCGAGGCTGTACAGCCGGAACACGAGCGGCGCGGCGGCCACCGCGACGACCGTCAGCGCCACCATGAGGGTGACGCTCACCGTGATGATCACATTGGTCGCGTGGTCGTCGCCCTCGTCGTCGCCGTCGGTGCGCGCGAAGGTGGTGAACAGCGGGACCAGGGTCGCCGACAGCACACCACCGAGCAGCAGGTCGTAGACGATGTTGGGCGTCTCGTTCGCCAGCACGTAGGCGTCGGCGAGCGCGGTCTGGCCGATGACGTAGGCGAACACGAACCAGCGGGCGAGGCCGCTGACCCGCGACATCGCCGTGCCCGAGGCGACGACGAGATTCGACCTGAGCAGTGAGCTCACGAAGCGACGATCATCCGGGATTCGTCTCCTCGAGCGCCTGATGGAGCGCCTCGAGTCTGATCACCAGGTCGTCGACCTCGCTCGCGTAGGTGTCGGTGTCGGTCATGCCGACACGGACCTCGCTGGCCCGAGCGACGAGTTCGTCGAGGCGGGTCTGCGTCGCCCGGAGCGACGCTTCGGTCTCGGCCGAGCGTTGCTTCAGGCGATCGGCGGTGGCGAGCTGGCTCTCGACCGACGCGATCGCCGCAGCCGTGTCGGGCGACGGGGTGTCGCCGCCTTCGGCCCGCAGCGTGTCGAGCTTCGAACGCAGACGCGTCGGGTCGAGGTTCCGGACGGTCTCGTCGAGGTCGTCGCCTCGCTTCGCGACCTCCCAGGCCTCGCCGAGGCCGCGGTCGACCCGGTCGGCGATCGCGACGAGCTGCTGCTTGAGCGGGCCGTCGTCGACGCCGTCGATCGTCGCCCGGAGCTTCCGCCCGGATCCCTGGGCCTGTTGGACGAGACGACGCCACGGTTCGGACAGGACGAACGGGTCGATGTTCGGGCGGGCGGGGCCGTCGGGCATCGCAGCGAACACCGACGCCGCGTACGCCGCGATACCGACCCCGACGGCGGCGGCGACCGGGAGCCCGGCGACCGCCGTCGCGACCGCGACCCCGACGCCGATCGCGATCCGCCACGACATGATCGCCTTCGCGGTCTGCGGCGTGAAGAAGCGGTCTCGTACGCCCACGACGTGGAACGCTAGCCCGCCGTCGGAGGCACCGAACGGCTCCCGCCCGGCAGCTCGACGTGGACCCCGCCGGTCACGCTGACGCGGCGCGACGCATGATCCGACGTCCGAGGCTCGACTTGTGGACCTCGTCGGCGCCGTCGTAGATGCGCGCGGCGCGCTCGTGGCGGTACCAGTACGCCAGCACGGTGTCGTCGGTGACGCCGAGTGCACCGTGGACCTGGATGGCGGTGTCGACGGCCTTGAGCATCGTGTTCGCGACGGTGAACTTGATCGCAGAGATCTCGTCACGGGCGGCCTTGGCCCCATGTCGGTCGATCGTCCACGCGGCGTGCAGCGTGAGCAGTCGTGCGCTGCGGATCTCGGCCGACAGTTCGGCGGCCCAGTGTTGGACGACCTGCTTGTCGGCCAGCGTGCCGCCGTCCGGTTCGACCACCCGCTCGTTGGCGTAGTGGCACATCATCTCGAACGCCCGCTGGGCGATCCCGAGCCAGCGCATGCAGTGGTGGATCCGACCCGGTCCGAGCCGTTCCTGGGCGATCGCGAAGCCGCCACCTCGGGGCCCGAGCAGGTTGCCTTCGGGGACCCGGCAACCCTGGTAGATCACTTCGGCGTGGCTCGCCCAGCCCTCGCCGGCGTGGCCCATCACGCTGACGTTGCGCACCAGGTTGAAGCCCGGCGTGTCGGTCGGGACGATGATCATGCTCGCCCGCTGATGCACCGGTGCGTCCGGATCGGTGACGGCCATCACGATCGCGAAGGCGGCACCGTCGGCCGACGAGCTGAACCACTTCTGGCCGTTGACGACCCACTCGCCCTGCTCGAGCACTGCGGTGGTCTCGAGCAGTGTCGGGTTCGAACCGGCGGTGTTCGGTTCGGTCATCGAGAAGCACGACCGGATCTCACCGGCGACCAGCGGCCGGAGCCACCGTTCGTGCTGCTCGTCGTTCCCGAACATGTGGAGGATCTCGACGTTGCCGGCGTCGGGGGCCTGGGTGCCGAACACGCTCATACCGAGCGGGCTGCGCCCCACGGCCTCGGCGAAGAGTCCGTGGTCGACCATCGACAGCCCGAGTCCGCCGTACTCGACGGGGTGGTTCGGCGCCCACAGTCCCATCTGCTTCACCTTGGCCTGCGCGGCGGCGACGCCCTGTGCGAGCGTCGCCTCGTCGCCGTGGAGCATCTCGCCTTCGAGCGGGATGACCTCCCGATCCATGAACTCGCGGATCATCTCCAGGCGAACCGCCATCTCTTCCGACACGTCGAAATCCACCTGGACCTCCCTCTGGTCGCCGACCTTTCCGGCCACCGTACGAGCGGACGGCGACGCGTCACAGGGCCGTTCGGCCCCTGTCGTCTCAGACGGGGGCGATGTCGGCGGGGGTGAGGGTGGTGAGCTCGTCGCGGGTCGGGGCGTCGACGTCCGCGAGTCGGACGGCGTGGAGGGCGACGGCTTGTTCGAACACGTTGCGGACGAAGCGGGCGTTGCCGAACCCGCGGTCGCGCGGCTCGTCGGCGATCACCTCGTGGAGCCGACGAGCGGCGTCCTCGTCGAGGTGGTATTCCTGCTTGCCGGCGATCAACCCGAAGATCGCGACGAGTTCGTCCGACGTGTAGTCGGGGAACTCCAGCGTGCGTGCGAACCGACTGTCGAGGCCCGGGTTGGTGTCGATCAGCTCGCGCATCTCGTCCGGGTACCCGGCGACGATGACGGCGAGGTCGTCGCGATGGTCCTCCATGAACTTGACGAGGGTGTCGATCGCCTCGCGTCCGAAGTCGTTCTCGCCCCCTCTGGCGAGCGCGTAGGCCTCGTCGATGAGCACGGTGCCGCCGAGCGCGGACTCGAGGACCGCGCGGGTCTTCGTGGCGGTCTGCCCGACGTAGCCGGCGACGAGCGACGACCGGTCGGTCTCGACCAGGTGGCCTTTCGACAGCACCTCGAGGCTCCGGTACACCTCCGACAGCAAGCGCGCCACCGTCGTCTTGCCGGTCCCGGGGTTGCCCACGAACACGATGTGGCGACTCGTCTCGATCACGGGCAGCTCGTGCTCCGCTCGGAGCTGCTGGACGCGGATGAGGCTCGTCAGGCGACGTACCTCGGCCTTCACGTCGTGGAGCCCGATGAGTTCGTCCAGCTCCGCGAGCACCTCGTCGACCGGGCGGGCAGGCGTCGTGTCGTCCTCCGGCGCCGCGGGCGACGCGTCGTCGCGCGAGCCGTTCGACGTGGTCGCCCGACCGCTCCCCGGTCGCGCCACGCCGGCGGCGTCGAATGCAGCCAGCATCGTGTTGCGGAACCGGTCGATCGCCGCGATCTCGTCGGCCGACGGCACCAGATCGAGCGCCGCGGCGGCGTGGGCCAACTCGAGCGCCTTGGCGTAGTACACCGCGGCGCGGTCGCTGGCGTCGCGCCGGTCGGCACGCACGAGCAGGTCGAACAGTGTGCTCGGCCGGTCGAGCCAGCCGTCGTCGACCGTCAGGAGGTGGCTCGACCGGAGTTGCGTCGACGTCACGATCACCGGCGGATCGAGGCGTCCACCGATCGCGTCGAGCCAGCCGTCGAGTTCGTCGGCCGTCCAGCGTCCGTCCGATGCCAGGATCGCCGTCGCGATGTCCCTGGCTTCGATCGTGCAGTCGGCACGGTGGTCGCGCCCGGACAGGGCGCCGAGCGTCGTCGACACGTCGTCGACGAACGCGTCGACGTACGGCACGAGCGGCGAGGTCATGGTCGAGCAGCGTAAACGCTGTGTCGGATCGCACGTCGTTTCCGATTGACCCTGCGGTCAAGCAGGGGAGTAGCGTCGTCGGCATATGGCAGCTGAAGTCGCGAACCGTTTCGAGAGCGTGCCTCAGGTCCGAGAGGGTCTGAAGTCGGTCAACTACCTCGCCGACGAGGGCATCGCCGGTGTGGCGTACCTCGCCGACCGGCTCGGCAAGCCGGTGCTGGTCGAAGGGCCGGCAGGCACGGGCAAGACCCAGCTCGCCAAGTCGATCGCCGAGATGACCGGCGCCCGGCTCATCCGCCTGCAGTGCTACGAAGGCCTCGACGAGAGCAAAGCGTTGTACGAGTGGAACTACAAGAAGCAGCTGCTCCGCATCCAGGCCGACAAGAACTCCGACTCCTGGTCGGAGGTGCATGACGACATCTTCTCCGACGAGTTCCTGCTGACCCGCCCGCTGCTCGAGGCGATCTCGGCCGACGATCCCGTCGTGCTCCTGATCGACGAGGTCGACCGCGTCGAGGTCGAGACCGAAGCGCTCCTGCTCGAGATCCTCTCCGACTATCAGGTGTCGATCCCCGAGTTGGGCACGATCGAGGCCAAGCAGATCCCGATGGTGTTCCTGACCTCGAACAACACCCGCGAGCTGTCCGAGGCGCTCAAGCGTCGCTGTCTCTACCTCCACGTCGACTACCCGTCGATGGATCGTGAGAAGGAGATCGTGCTCACCAAGGTGCCCGACATCACCGAGCACCTGGCCGACCAGGTCGCCCGCATCGTCCGGTCGATCCGCATGCTCGACCTCAAGAAGGCGCCGAGCGTGTCCGAGACCCTCGACTGGGCCCGCACCCTGCTGCTGCTCAACATCGACACGATCGACGAGGCGACGGCCAAGGAGACCCTGCACATCCTCCTCAAGTACCAGACCGACATCGCCAAGGCGGTGAAGGAGCTCGATGTCGAGGAGTGATCGCTCCTCGACGACTGTGACGGAGGCTCCGCGATGAGCGCGCCCACCAACATCCACGGTCAGCCGACCGGGTCGATGCTCGACCTGCTGAACGGCTTCGTCGTCGAACTGCGCAACGCGGGCCTCCCGGTGAGTCTCACCGAGAACCTCGACGCGATGGAGGCGGTGCAGCACATCCCGATCGACGACCGCGAAGCGTTCAAGTACGCGCTCGGGGCGACGCTCATCAAGAACAACTCGCACTGGCGGGCCTTCGAGACCGTGTTCGAGGTCTACTTCTCGTTGCGCGGGACCGAATACAAGCTGACCGACGCCGACGATTCCGACTTCGACGACCTGTGGCGCGAGATGCAGGAGCAACAGGGCGACGAGGGCCAGGGCGCCGACGGCTCCGGCTCGATGGACGCGATGACGCCCGAAGAGATCGCTCAGATGCTCATGCAGGCGCTCCTCAACGGCGACCAGGCGATGATGCGGGCGCTCGCTCGGCAGGCGGTCAAACGGTTCGCCGGCATGGAGCCCGGTCGTCCGGTCGGTGGCACCTACTACCTGTACCGCACGCTCCGGAACCTCGATCTCGACGGGATGATGGACAAGCTCATGGAACAGGCGGCCGAACAGGCCGGCGGTGAGCTGACCAACCTCGAAGAGCGCCTCGAACACGACGAGTTCGAACACCGCATCGAGGAGTTCAAGCAGGAGATCGAGGCCGAGATCCGCCGCCGCCTCGTGGCCGACCGCGGCGTCGAGGCAATGGCCAAGACGCTCCGCAAGCCGCTCCCCGAAGACGTCGAGTTCATGCACGCCAGCCGTGAGGAGATGCAGAGCCTCAAGAAGGCGCTGCAGCCGCTCACCCGCAAGCTCGCCGCACGCCTCGCCCGCAAGCGCAAGCACGGACGTAAAGGACCGCTCGACTTCCGCAACACCGTTCGGCACTCACTCAGCTACGGCGGTGTGCCGGCGGAGCCGAAGTTCAAGTACCCGCGCCCGGCCAAGCCCGAGTTGATGGTCGTGGCCGACATCTCCGGTTCGGTCGCTGCGTTCGCCCGCTTCACGCTGATGCTGGTGTACGCGATCCAGGGGCAGTTCTCGAAGGTGCGGTCGTTCGTCTTCATCGACGGCATCGACGAGGTGACCGACTTCTTCAAGGGAACCGACGACATCCAGGAAGCCATCCACCGGGTCAACACCGAGGCCGACGTGGTGTGGGTCGACGGGCACTCCGACTACGGGCACGCGTTCGAGGTGTTCTGGGAGCGCTACGGCAAAGACGTCGGTCCGAAGACCACCGTGCTGTTGCTCGGCGACGCCCGGAACAACTACCACGCCAGCCAATCGTGGGTCGTCAAGGAGATCCAGCACAAGGCGCGCCACGTCTACTGGCTGAACCCCGAGCCGAAGTCGTACTGGAACACCGGCGACTCGATCGTCGGTGACTACGGCGCCCACACCGACGGCGTGTTCGAGTGCCGCAACCTGCGACAGCTCGAAGCCTTCGTCGAGAAACTCGCGTGACCCGGGTCGGGTGATCTCCGGACCCTTCGACGCCGTCGCCGTGCCCTGCGACACCCGAGCGTACGGTCGGCCACTGGGTAGGGTGCCCGGCATGAGTGGGAAACGGTTCGGGATCTCGTACGGCTCGTTCAACCGGGCACTGTTGACCGTGCTCGGCATGGGGCCGAAGCAGAGTCATGTGACGGTGTCCGACGACACGGTCACGGTTCGGATGGGGTGGGCGTTCCGCGCCGACATCCCGCGGTCGGCCGTGACCTCGGCTCGACTCGACGACGACAAGATCTGGGGATGGGGCGTTCACGGCTGGGGCGCCAAGTGGCTCGTCAACGGCTCGTCGAACGGCGTCGTCCGTCTCGATCTCGATCCGGCGGTGCCGGCCAAGGTGGTCGGACCCTTCGGCGTCGGGCTCCGGGTGCTCCGCGTCAGTGTCGACGAGCCGAACGCCCTCGTCGCCGAACTCGCCGCCGGCGGTTGAACCGCGAGCGTCAGCTCGACACCACGGTCATGACCCGGTCGAGCGGCTTGCGCCGCAGATCGGGTACCAGGCAGCCTTCGACCGGGTAGCCGATCGGGAACAGCACGAACGGCCGCTCGTTCTCGGGGCGGCCGAGCACCCGGCTCAGGAAGGCCATCGGGCTCGGGGTGTGGGTCAGGGTCGCGAGCCCGGCGTGGTGCAGCGCCGCGACGAACAGGCCCGCCGCGATGCCGCACGACTCCTTCACGTAGTAGTGCTTGCGGCGGGCTCCCTGGTCGTCGACGCCGTACCGTTCCTCG
>JBPEWX010000111.1:0-2477 GCA_052032235.1 Ilumatobacter sp.
GCGATCGAAGGTCTCAACCGATTCGAGACCCACTTCGTCAATCGTGGCGCGCAGGCGCTCGCCCTCGCCGACGAGATCGGCCCCGACGTCGGCATCTGCCTCGACGCGTTCCACATGAACATCGAGGAGGTCGACTTCCTCGGCGCGATCCGAGCCGCGGGTTCGCGGCTCTACGACTTCCACGTCGCCGACAACAACCGGATGGCGGCGGGCATGGGCGCGTTCGACTGGCCCAGCATCATCGGCGCGTTGCAGGAGATCGGCTACGACGGTGCGCTCACGGTCGAGTTCGTCGCGCCGATCGATCGCACGCCGGCCAATCCGTTCCCCGAGGCGGTCGAGACCGAACCGGTCGACATCAGCCCGGAGGAGATGCAGTTCATCATCGACCATGGCAGCAGCCTGCTCTCGGAGTCGTTCTACGACATGCTCGTCGAGCAGTGCGCGACCACGATCCTGCCGCTCATCCAGTGACGCCATGAAGATCGTGCGGGTCAGCGCCCGCTGGCTCCACGCCCCGATTCCGACCGAACGTCAGCACGTGTCCGACTTCGGTCGGGTCGCGAGCTTCGACACGACACTCGTCGAGATCGAGACCGACGACGGAACCGTCGGGTGGGGCGAGGCGAAGGCGGCCGTCGGGAGCGCCGGTTCGTGCGCCGCCCTCGTCGCGGCGATCGAGCACGAGCTCGGTCCGGCGATCATCGGGCGCGACGCCCGGCACATCACGGCCATCTGGGAATCGCTCTACCACGGTGTGCGCGACCACCATGCCGCCGACACCGGTCGCACGATGCCGGTGCTCGCCAGGCGCGGTACCCACATCAGTGCGATCAGCGGTATCGACATGGCCTTGTGGGACATTGCCGGTCGATCGCTCGGCGTGCCCGTCCTGACACTGTGGGGCGGACCGCGTCGGGCCGACCTGCCCGCGTACGCGAGCGGGGGGTGGGCCGACGCCGACGGGATCGGGGCACAGCTCGCCGGCTACACGGAGCACGGCTTCGGTGCCGTCAAGATGAGGGTCGGGGTGATGGACGGCGACGTCGCGACCAGCGTCGCCCGGGTCGCCGCCGCGCGCGACGGGCTCGGCGACGACGTCGATCTGATGGTCGACGCCCACGGCACCTTCACCGCCACCGATGCACTGGCCTTCGCCCGCGCCGTCGAGCCGTATCGCGTCCGATGGTTCGAGGAGCCCGTGTCACCCGACGACCGCAACGGTGCCGCCCGCGTCCGAGCGGCAGGACTCGTCCCGATCGCGGCCGGCGAGAGCGAGTTCACGCGGTTCGACTTCGCCGAGCTGATCGATCGCGACACGGTCGACGTCCTGCAGCCCGACCTGGCGATCTGCGGCGGACCCACCGAGGGACGCCGGATCGCGGCGCTCGTCGAGACCCACCAGCTCGAACTGGCACCCCATTGTTGGGGATCGGCGTTGTCGTTCGTCGCCGGCGTGACACTCGCCTTCTCGAGCCCGAGCGCCCGGGTGATCGAGTACTCGCTCGGCGCCAACCCGTTCCTCCACGACCTCGGCGACGGCGTGCCGGCGCCGGTCGACGGCGTGATGTCGCCGCCGACCCGCCCCGGCTTCGGCGTCGACCCCGACCCGGACGCACTCGATGCGTTCACCGTCCCGATCGGAGCGACATGACCTCGATCCAGCACGTCAACCTGATGGTCGACGACCTCGACGCCGCCACGACGTTCTACCGCGACGTGCTCGGCCTGCCGCTCGTCGACACCCCCGACCTCGGTTTCCCCGCCCAGTTCTTCGGGTTCGCCGACGGCCAGGAACTCCACGTCAACGAGCTGCTCGATCGGCGTCCGGAGCGGGCGCATTTCTGCCTGCGCGTCGACGACTTCGACGGTGTGGTCGCCCGGGCCGAGCGAGCGGGGGTCATCGACACGGCGACGTGGGGTCCGGCGCGCCGGTTGCCCACCGGGGTGATGCAACTCTTCGTGCGCGATCCCGCCGGCAACCTGATCGAGATCGCGTGCGACGCCGACCAGTCGATCGCCGACGACTTCTTCGACCGTCCCTACACGACCCGGAACACCTGAGCCGTCGTGATCGTCCTGCTCGAGACCCTGCACCCCGACGCCGAGGCGGCCCTGCGCGCCGTCGACGACGTCGTGCACGCCGAGTCTCCGTCGACGTTCCCCGACGTCGACCCGGACGCCGTCGTGGCCGTGCTCACGCGCGGTCTCGGGCGTATCGACCGACAGCTGTTCGAGTCGTTGCCGTCCGTGCGGGTCGTCGCCCGGTGCGGCGCCGGGCTCGACAACATCGACGTGGCGGCCGCCCGCGAACGGGGCGTCGACGTCGTCCATGCCCCGGGCGTCACGACCACCGCCGTCGCCGAACACGCCATGATGTTGATGCTCGCGCTCGCCCGACGCGTCGATCAGCTGTCGGCGGCGACCGCGACCGACCACTGGGCGATCCGAGACGGCTACGTCGGGACCGAGCTCGC
>JBPEWX010000112.1:0-5257 GCA_052032235.1 Ilumatobacter sp.
CACATCGTGCGGTTGCACAACTCGGCGAAGATCCTCGGGATGGAGATCCCGTACACCGTCGACGAGCTGATCGAGGCGACCGTCTCCTTCGTGGCGGTGATCAGTTCGTCGACCGAGAACGGGATCTCCATCCCGAGGATCTTCGCCGAGTTGTGCAGACGTTCGATGTGCTCGGTCAGCCGGAAGATGGCCGGGCCCTGCGACGTCTCGTACGCCCGGATCCCTTCGAACACACCCATGCCGTAGTGCAGCGTGTGGGTGAGGATGTGAATCTGCGCCTTGTCCCAGTCGACGAGGTCGCCGTTCATCCAGATCTTCGGCGTCGGTGTGATCGGCATGTCGCTTATTCTCGCACTCGGGCGGCGATGGTGTCACCCACCGAGGTGGTACTGCCGCTACCCGCATCGTCGCAGGCGGCGCGAATGGCGGCCGCCGACCCGGTCTCACCGAGGAAGTCGAGCATCAGCGCCGCCGACAGCACCGCGGCCGTCGGGTTGGCCTTGTTCTGGCCGGCGATGTCGGGGGCCGAACCGTGCACGGGCTCGAACATCGACGGTCCGGTGCGATCGGGGTTGAGGTTGGCGCTCGACGCGAGACCGATACCGCCCGACACGGCACCACCGAGGTCGGTGAGGATGTCGCCGAACAGGTTGTCGGTGACGACGACGTCGTAGCGGTGCGGATCTTGCACGAAGTAGATGCACGCCGCGTCGACGTGGTTGTACGCGGTCTCGGTGTCGGGATACTCCGCCGCGACCTCGTGGAAGGTGCGCTCCCACAGGTCGCCGGCGAACGTGAGCACGTTCGTCTTGTGCACGAGGGTGACGTGCTTGCGTGCGCGCGTCTGCGCCAGTTCGAACGCGTACCGGATGCAGCGCTCGACGCCCATCCGCGTGTTCACCGAACCCTGCGTGGCGACCTCGTTCGCGGTTCCCTTGCGCAGCACACCGCCCTCGCCCACGTACGGACCCTCGGTGTTCTCGCGGATCACGACGAAGTCGTGCGGCCGGTCGTGACCCGGTGCGGTGCCGACGAACGGCCGCTGGTTCACGTACAGGTCGAGTTCGAACCGCATCTTCAACAGGAGCCCGCGCTCGATCACGCCGGGCGGCACCTCGGGCGTCCCGACGGCGCCCAGGAGGATCGCGTCGTAGTTCCGCAGCTCGGCGAGCGTCTCGTCGCTCAGGATCTCGCCGTCACGCAGGTAACGGGCGCCACCGAGATCGAACTCGGTCGTGTCCAGTTCGACACCCGCCGCCTCCATCACCTTGATGGCCTCGGCGGTCACCTCGGGGCCGATCCCGTCGCCGCCGATCACTGCAATCTTGTGTGCCATGGGGGCGGACTGTAGTTCCGTCGCTCCACCGAGTCCCAGGGCGCTGCCACCGTCGACAGCCGCAACGACGAGGAGTACCGTCTCGGCCGATGGACATCGGCGACCTCGACCACATCGTGCTCAACGTCAGCGACGTCGAACGGGCACTCGACTGGTACACGACGATGCTCGGTTTCACGCCCGAACGCGTCGACGAGTGGCGCGCCGGTGACGTGCCGTTCCCGTCGGTCCGGGTGAACGACCGCACGATCATCGACCTGTTCGAGGTCGAGCGCACCGGCGAGAACATGAACCACGTGTGCTTCGCCGGCACCCGCGCCGACGTCGACTCGATCACCGCCGACGACCGGTTCGACGTGATCGACGGGCCGGGACGGCGATGGGGTGCGCGGGGCGACGGCTGGTCCGTCTACGTACGCGACCCCGACGGCAACACCGTCGAGATCCGCAGCTACTGACGGCATCGGGGCCGACTGCGGGGTTCGACGCCGCAGGCTGCTGGGTACACTCGGCCCACTATGGCGACCCAGAAACTGTCCCGAGCCGCCTACGACCGCCTCAAGGCGGAGTTCGACGATCTCACCACACGCGGCCGCATCGACGTGGCCGAGAAGATCGAACGAGCTCGCGAAGAGGGCGATCTCAAGGAGAACGCCGGCTACCACGCCGCCAAGGACGAGCAGGGCCACATGGAAGGCCGCATCCGGCAGCTCGAGCACATGCTCGACAACGCCGAGATCGTCGAGGACCAGAAGGTCTACACGATCGTCTACGAAGGCGACAGCGAAGACGACGCCGAACGGTACGTCGTCGGCAACCTCGAAGAAGAGGTCGACGGCGCCGACGTCATCAGCCCGTCGAGCCCGCTCGGGTCGGCGCTCCAAGGCGCCACCGCCGGTCAGGACGTCACCTACGAGGCACCGAACGGCGCGCTCACCGTGACCGTCCTCAAGATCGAGACGCTCTGATCAGGGGCCCGCGCTGAGCGAACCGCACCAGACCGGGAGCGAGCTGACGTTCGCTCCGGCGTCGGTGCACCGGCCGGCGCTGCCACCCGGCCGCGAGATCGAACTCCCCGGCCTCGGCGAGCTCACCATCCGCGAGATCGCAGGCCCGGTCGGGGCGCCCACCGTCGTCCTGCTGCACGGGTGGACGGCCACGGCCGACCTCAACTGGTTCGCCTGCTACGCCGCGCTCGGTGAGCACTTCCACGTCGTCGCGTACGACCACCGCGGGCACGGCACCGGACTGCGGGTTCGGCAGCCGTTCCGCCTCGAGGACTGCGCCGACGACGCGGTGGCGGTCGCCGACGCCCTGGGCGTCGACTCGTTCGTTCCCGTCGGCTACTCGATGGGCGGCACGATCGCCCAGCTCGTCTGGCGTCGCCACCGCGACCGGGTCGACGGGCTGGTGCTCGGTGCGACGGCACCGTATTTCGCCGGGCGGCGCCCCGAGCGGCTGTCGTTCGTCGGCCTGACGGGTCTCGCGACGATCGCTCGTTACACCCCGGCACAGGCCCGGGCCTGGATCACCGATCAGGTGTATCTGCAACGCAAGAGCGAACAGTGGGGACCGTGGGCGGCCGAGCAGGTCGCCGGCCACGACTGGCGCATGATCCTCGAAGCCGGGCGGGCGATCGGCGAGTTCTCGTCGACCGACTGGATCGGCGACGTCGACGTCCCGACGTCGGTCGTCGTCACCACCGCCGACCAGGTCGTGCCGCCGCGCCGCCAGACGAAACTGTGGCGCTGGATCCCCGACGCGGACGTGTTCCGGGTCCACGGCAACCACGACGCCGTCGTGAGCGAAGCCGACCTGTTCGCTCCCCAACTCGTCCGTGCGATCCACGCGACGCAACGGAGGCACACGCCATGATGAAGCGCAGCTGGGGACGTCGATCGGCCCAGGTCGCCAAGCTCGGCGCCAAGGTGGCCGGCACCCACGCGTCGACGACGGCCCGCAAGGTGTTCGCCTCCGCCGAACGCCGGGTCGAACTCGACGACCAGCGACGACTGCGTACCGCACAGGCGGTGGCCGACGAGCTCGGCAACATGAAGGGCGCCCTCATGAAGCTGGGCCAGATGGCCAGCTACCTCGACGAGGGGCTGCCGGAGCCGCTGCGGCTCGCCCTGGCCCAGCTCCGATCGGACGCTCCCCCGATGTCGCGCGAACTCGCCGCGCAGGTGGTCCGCGACGAGCTGGGAGGCGACCCGGCCGACGTGTTCGTCGAGTGGGACCCCGACCCGATCGCCGCGGCGTCGATCGGCCAGGTGCACCGGGCGATCGTGGTCGATCCCGACACCGGCGACGAGCGACCCGTCGCCGTCAAACTGCAGTACCCCGGCGTCGACGAGGCGATCGACGCCGACCTCCGGAACGCCGACTACCTCGGGGTGTTGCTCAAGCAGGGCTTCGGCGGCCTCGACCCCGACGAGATGGTCGCCGAGATCAAGGAACGCATCACCGAGGAACTCGACTACGAACTCGAGGCCCGGAATCAGCGTGCCTTCGCCGACTTCTACCGCGGCCACCCGACCATCCACGTCCCCGACGTGATCGATCGACTCTCGACCAAGCGGGTACTCACCAGCGAGCTCGTCGACGGCCACACCTGGGACGAGATGCTCACGTGGAGCCAGCACGAACGCGACCTCGCCGGCGAGACGATCTTCCGGTTCGTGTTCCGCAGCCTGTACCGGATGCACGCCTTCAACGGTGATCCGCACCCGGGCAACTACCTGTTCCACGGCGAGGGCCGGGTGACGTTCCTCGACTTCGGCCTCGTCAAGCACTTCACCGACGACGAGATGGACACCTTCGCGTCGATGGTGAAGGCGGCCGCGTACGACAACGACCCCGTCGAGTTCCGTCGCATCGTCGAAGCGGCCGGGATGCTCCGACCGGGAGCCCCCGCCGACACCGCCGCCGTCGGTGAGTACTTCGAACAGTTCTACGAGCCGGTCCGTGTCGACCGGCAGATGACGTGGACCCCGGAGTACGCGAGCGGCATCGTGCGGCACACGTTCGACCGATCCAGCCCGATCAGCCAGTACGCGACCGTGCCGAAGGCGTTCGTGTTCATCCAGCGGATCAACCTCGGGCTGTACGCACTGCTCGGGCAACTCGGCGCCACCGGCAACTACCGTCGCATCGCCGAGGAACTGTGGCCGTTCACGAACGCTCCCCCGTCGACCCCGATCGGCGAGGCCGCCCGACCGTGGCTCGACGGCCTCGACTGACACCACGCCCCGAGGCCCCCGCCCACGCGTTATTCGGTTGACCGAGATCTCGCGGTGCGCAAGCCTGGCTCCACCGAACAACAACCTGAACAGCGGAAGTTCAGCGACGGAGGAGAACAGCAATGAGCACCATGTGGAGGAGCCGGTGGGCAGCAGTAGGCGCTGCCGTGGCCATCACACTCGGAGCCGGGGGCATCGGCATCGTCGACGCCACCAAGAGCTCCGGCGAACGAGCGGTCTACACGGCGATCGAGCCGTGCCGACTCCTCGACACCCGAGCCGACCAGGGCATCGGCGGTCGCACGACCCCGCTCGGCCCCGGCGAGGTGTACACCATCACCGCACACGGCAACAACGGCCAGTGCACCGGCATCCCGAACGACACGCTCGCCCTCGAGCTGAACGTGACGGGTCTGCAGAACACCGGCAACACCCACTTCACGATCTGGAGCGGCGCCGGCGCGGTGCCGAACGCCTCCCACGTGAACCTGGCACCGGGTGCACGCCCGACCCCGAACAGCGTCACCACCGAACTCGACGGGGCGAAGTTCGCGATCCGGAACAACTCGGCGACCGCCAACGTGATCATCGACATCGTCGGCATCTACCAAGACCACAACCACGACGACCGCTACTACACCGAAACCGAGTCGGACGACCGCTACTACACCAAGGCCGACTC
>JBPEWX010000113.1:0-1653 GCA_052032235.1 Ilumatobacter sp.
GACCGGGCGGAGGTGACGGCCGAACCGATCACTCACGATCAGCTCCCGGCGGCGGTGGCCGACGCGGACCTCGTCCTCGTCGAGGCCGCTGCCGCGTGCGACCGGCGGATCCTCGCCACGCTGGGCAGCCAGGTGTTGGCGGCGACCGCGCGGTCGGCGGCGACCCCGGTGTGGCTCGTCACGCCGACCGGTACCCGCATCCCGCATCAGTACGTGGGCGAGGTCGCCCGACGGGCGATCCCCGACGACGACGGTTGGGCGGCGTCGGTCGACGACCTGCCCGTCGATCTGGTCGACGTCGTCGTGAACGTCGACGGGCGATCGTCCGAAGTCGGTGTCGCACTGCGGCCCGAGTGTCCGTTCGCACCCGAACTGCTGCGCACCGGCATCGTCTGAGCTGCCGTCGGCCGACGGTGTGGCCCGGGTACCGTGGCCGTATGACTCCCCGCATCCCGGCGCTCGTGCTCGTCGGCGCCCTCGTCGTGGCCGGCTGCAACGGTGACGACGAGTCGGCCTCGACGACCGCCGCACCGCCCGAGACGGCGGCGCCGAGCACCAGCGCGCCGGCGGCGACCACGGACGCTCCCGCGACCAGCGTGGCCGAGCCGGCCGGTGAGTTCGCCGATTGGTGTGCGATCGCCGTCGACGTCGATCAGCTGAGCGATCAGAGCGACCTCGTCGACTACACCGACCCGGCAGCGGTCGAGGCGTATCTGGGCGAGCTGGTCCCGGCGCTCGAGTCAGCGGCCGCCGAGGCGCCGGGCGAGATCGCCGACGCCGTCGCCACGTCGGCCGACATCGCCGGTCGGCTGCGCGACGCGCTGGCCGACGCCGACTACGACATGCTCGTCGCCGACCTCTCGCTGATCGACGAGCTCGATGCAGAACGCGACGCCGCCCAGGACGCCATCCGCAGCTTCAACGCCGAGCAGTGCGGTCTCGAGTTCGACGACGACCCCGACGAGCCGGACGACGACTTCAGCTTCAGCGACGGCTCGTTGCGCGACCAGTTCATCGGACAGCTGGTCGCATCGGGGTTCACCATGCCGGAAGCGGCCTGCATCTTCGACGAGATGGACTTCTCCGATTCCTCGTCGCTCGACGACCCCGACGCCCTGTTGCCGATCTTCGAGTACTGCGGCATCGACCTGGACCGACTCGAGGAGATCGGCACCGCGGTCGCGCCCGACCTCGCCTCGAGTGGCGACCTGCTGGCCACCAGCCTGGCCTCGATCGGCCTGGCGGACGATCAGATCGCCTGCGTGGTCGACGAGATCGAGGCCCTGCCGCCGACCGAGGTCGACGAGGACGTCGTGTTGTCGACGATGCTCGACTGCGGGGTCACCATGGACCAGATCACCTCGCCCGACCTGTCGTCGGCGGGCGAGCTCGAAGATCTCTACATCGAGCAGTTCATGGCCATGGGGGTCGACGAGGCCGGCGCCCGCTGCCTGTACGACGAACTCCTCGTCGGCAACATCGACGGCTTCACCGCCGACGACGTGCTCACGGCGATGGAACGCTGCGGGATCGACCCGCTCACGTTGAACTGACCGTCATGGGCATCGACTACGACGCAGTCCTGTTCGACGCGGGCGGTGTGCTCGTGCTGCCCGACCCGACCGTGCTCGGACCCTTGCTCGAGCCGTACGG
>JBPEWX010000114.1:0-2915 GCA_052032235.1 Ilumatobacter sp.
CTCGGTCCGCGAGTTCCTTCGCCAGCGACAGCACGACCTGGCACTGTTTGCAGGAGGCGTCGTCCTCCATCTTGCCGTCGAGCATGATGGCGCCGGTGCCGTCGCCCATTGCCTCGACGACGCGGCGGGCGTGGGCCACCGACTCGGGCGAGGGGGAGAAGACCCGCTTCGCGATGTCGATCTGCTTCGGGTGCAGCGACCAGGCACCGACGCAACCGAGCAGGTACGCGTTGCGGAACTGGTCCTCGCACGCCACGACGTCGGCGATGTCGCCGAACGGCCCGTAGAAGGGGAGGATGCCCGCAGTACCGCAGGCGTCGACCATGCGGGCGATCGTGTAGTGCCACAGGTCCTGCTGATAGATCGTGCGGTCGCTCTCGATGTCGCCGCCGATCGGGTCTTGCCGCACGAGGTAGTCGGGGTGGCCGCCGCCGACGCGCGTCGTCTTCATGCGGCGGTTGGCCGCCAGGTCGGCAGGACCGAGTGAGAGGCCCTGCATCCGGGGCGACGCCAGGCAGATCTCCTCGACGTTCGCGACACCGCGCGCCGTCTCGAGGATGGCATGGATCATCAGCGGCTCGGACAGACCGGCCTTCGCCTCGAGCTGCGCCAGCAGGCGGTCGACGTAGTGGATGTCCTCGGGGCCCTCGACCTTCGGGATCATGATGACGTCGAGCGCCTCACCGGCTTCGAGCACGGCGGCGGTCAGGTCGTCGAGGCACCACGGCGAGTCGAGGCTGTTCACCCGGGTCCAGAACTGGGTCTCGCCGAAGTCGGTGTTCTGCGCCACCTCGACGAGGCCGGCACGAGCCGCTTCCTTGTCGGTGGCCGGGACACCGTCTTCGAGGTTGGCGAGCAGCACGTCGACCTGCGGGACGATGTCGGGCACCTTGCTCCGCATCTTCTCGTTCGACGGCGGGAAGAAGTGGATCATCCGGCTCGGGCGGAACGGGATCTCGTGCCGCGGCGCGGGTGCGCCGACGGCGAGCGGCTTGAAGAAGTCCTTGGGCGAACGCACGACCGCGACCTTACCGAGGGGTAACCGGCGCGGGGAAAGCGAGCGGTGGTCGATACTGGGTCGATGGAGCCGACCAGCACCGAGACGATGGACGATGGGCGGGATCGCGTCCCGCACGACCTGACCGACGCCGAGGTGCGTGTGCTCGGCTGCCTGGTCGAGAAAGAAGCGACCGTTCCCGACAGCTATCCGCTCACGGTCAACTCGCTGCGCAACGCGTGCAACCAGTCGACGAGTCGCGACCCGGTCGTGTCGTACGACGACCACACCGTCGAACAGGCGCTGGCGTCGCTGCGGGCCCGTGGCCTGACCCGCACGGTCCACTCGACCTCGAACCGGGCGACGAAGTACCGCCACGTGCTGCCCGACGAACTCGGCCTGGAGCCCGACGAGGTCGCCGTCCTGGCGGTGCTGATGCTGCGCGGTGCGCAGACCGTCGGTGAGCTGAAGTCGCGCACGGAACGGATCCACGCCTTCGACTCGGTCGACGACACCGGCGACGTGCTCACCCGACTCGCCGACCGTGATCTGGCCCTCCGGCTCGAACGCCGACCCGGCCAGAAGGACGCCCGTTGGATCCATCGTCTGTCGCCCGCGCCGGCCGATGCAGCGGAGGCGCCGAGTACGCCGACGACGACACCCGCGGCTGTCGACGTGTTGGAGCGCAACCGGGCGACCGTGATCGCCTTCTACGATCTGATGTTCAACCAGTGTCGCCCGGCGGAGGCGATCGAGCGGTACGCCGGCGCAGAGTACATCCAGCACAACCCGCACGTCGGCGACGGCAAGGAGGCGTTCGTCGAGTACTTCGAACGGATGGCTCGTGAGTACCCGGGCAAGACGGTGGAGTTCAGGCGATCGGTCGCGGAGCGAGATCTCGTGGTGTTGCACTGCCACCAGATCTGGCCCGACGAGGAGTACGCCGGTATCGACATCTTCCGACTCGACGAGGACGGCAAGGTGGTCGAGCACTGGGACGTGCTGCAGCCGATCCCACCCTCGTCGAACAACGACAACGGCATGTTCTGATCCCACGCCGGGCACGGCCGCGCTTCAGTCACCGGCGGCCCCGCCCGATAGACGGAGCATGGACACACCCGTGGCCGAACGGACGGTCGCCCCACTGACGCGCCCCGCCGCGCCGTCGATCGATCAGGTCGAGGTGATCCGGGCCGATCGGTCCGACGACCCGTATGGCGTCGCCACGGCCGAGTTCTACGAACTGCTCGCCACCGCCCATTGGGAGCGGACCGGTGCCGAGTTGATCGAGGTGCTCGCCGGCGTCGATCCGACGCACGGCCCGATCGTCGACGTCGGCGCCGGTACCGGCATCGGTCTGCCGTACCTGCTCGACGCCGTCCCCGGCGCCCACGTGCACGCGATCGAGCCGAGCCGCGGCATGCGGACCGCGCTGCACACCCGGCTCCGACTCGACGCCCGACTCGACGGCCGCGTCACGGTCGATCCGCGTCCGCTGAGCGAGGCCCTGCCCGAGCGGGCGTGCGCGATCGTGCTGTCGGCCGTCCTCGGCCACCTGGACGAGATCGATCGATACCGACTGTGGAGCTTCGCCGCCGGCCAACTCCCGCCCGGAGCGCCGGTCGTCGCCGAAGTGCTGCCGCCGTACCGGCCGATCGAGGTCGAACCGGTTCGGTACGCCGCCGTGCCCGTCGGTCGGTTCACGTACGAGGGCTGGCAATGGGGCGAGCCCGCCGACGACCGCCTGATGTGTTGGACCATGTCGTACCGGGTCGTCGACGGCGACGAGGTGATCTCCGAACAGACCGTGCAGTCGACCTACCGCTGCTGGTCACCCGACGACGTGCGCGACGAGGTCGAACCGTTCGGCCTCACCGCCGAGACCCACGGCGACGCCGTCATCGTCCGCCGCCCCTGA
>JBPEWX010000115.1:0-6744 GCA_052032235.1 Ilumatobacter sp.
GCGGTCGTTGATGATCGAGCCCATGTCGGAGGTCGGGTCGAGTGGATCGCCGACGACGAGTTGATCGAGTTCGTGGGCAAGGAGTTCGAGGAAGTCCTCGTAGACATCGGCGTGGACGTACAGTCGGCTTCCGGCGGTGCACGATTGTCCTTGGCGGTGGAACCGCATCCCTGCGACGACGCCGAGCGCCGTCGTGGCATCGGCCGAGTCGGCACACACGATCGCCGGGCTCTTCCCGCCGAGCTCCAACGAAACGGGAACGAGACGCTTGGACGCCTCGGCCATGACCAGTCGTCCGATCTCGGTCGAGCCGGTGAACGACAGCTTGTCGATACCCGGGTGAGCGAGCAGGGCTGCCCCTGCCTCGGGGCCGTAGCCGGTGACGACGTTGAGGACGCCTGGCGGCAGGTGTCGCTGAGCAATGTCGGCGATTCGCAGTGCGGTGAGTGGCGCTTCCTCTGACGCCTTCAGGACGAACGTGTTCCCGGTCACGAGCGCTGCCGCCGCCTTGACGACGAACAGTTGGGCGGGCGCGTTCCACGGAGTCATCGCCCCCACGACGCCCATCGGCGTTCTCTCGGTGTAGCTGATGACACCGGGACCCAGCGGCGTCGACTCACCCTTGGCCTCCGCGGCGACACCGCCGAAGTAGCGCAGGAGCGCGATCACCGAGTCGATCTCCGGCGTGGACTGTGTTCGAATCGCGTTGCCGGTCTCGCGTGTGAGCAGGAGCGCCAGCTCGTCTCGGTCCGCCTCGACGTCGTCCGCGATCGCTGCGAGGGCACGGCCTCGTGCGAGCGGTGATACGCCCGACCACTCGTCTCGGGCGGCCGTTGCAGCGCGCACCGCCCGATCGACCAAACCCGCATCACCGCGCGGGACGAACGCCATCACACGACCCGTCGCCGGCTCGGTGACCTCGATCCAGTCGCTCGAGCGATGATCGGAGGTGCCCTCGATGACGACACCGCGTTCGCCCAGGCATGCGCCCACATCAACGGCCATCGGCGGCCTCCGCCCCGAATCGGCGGCTTCTCACCATTCCCCCACGATTCTTCATAATGATTAGAACCATAATGGTGGAGCGGTCGGGCCGCGTCAAGTCGAAGGCCCATTCGACTCATCGCCACTGCCGGACCGGCACTCAGTCGAGGGCGAGTGCGAGGCGGAGGCCGGCGTCGAGTTCGTCGAGCTTCGTGAGCGACAGCTCGCCGGCGCGATCGGTGAGCGTTCGCTTGTCGAGTGTCGTCAGCTGACTCACGTTGACGACGGAGTGTTTGTCGAGCCCGACGTCACCTCGGTCGAGTTCGACGTTCCCGGGTGCAGCGGAGAGCGCCGTGTTCGAGGTGACCACCGCCACGAGCACCGTGCCGATCCGGCTCCGGTTGAACGAGTCGGACGACACGACGACCACGGGTCGCCGACGCCCCGGGCCGGACCCGGCGGGTTCGCCGAGATCGGCCCACCAGATGTCGCCCCGTCGAATCACCACGGCTCGGCCGCGAGTCTCGAGTTGGCGACCGCCACGGTCGGATCGACCGGCTCCGACGTATCGGCATACAGCGCGTCGAGTTGTCGCGTGACGTCGTCGTCTTCGACCGACGCCAGGAGCAACGCGAGCGCCTGGGCGTAGAGCGCTGATCGGCTGACCCGGCGCTCGCGAGCCAGGGCGTCGGCCGCCTCGAAGAGTGGATCGGGAATCGACACCGCCGTCTTCACGGTTCGAGTATAACCCGGTATGACCACGTCGGCGATCGACACCGTCACGCCGCCAACCGGCCGTGCCGTTGCGCCGACCACCTCCGGCAGATGACCGACCGACGGTGGGCGGGGCCGAACGGTCAGGTGCTCGGCCGGAGGCGCTCGAGCAGACCGAGTCGGTCGTTGACGCCGAGCTTCTGGTAGGCGTTGCCGAGATGCGTCTCGACGGTTCGGCGCGAGATGCTGAGCCGGTCGGCTGCCTCGCGGCTCGTGAGACCCAGGGCGGCGAGGGCCACGACGTCGTGCTCGCGGCGGGTCAGTCCGACCTGTGCCGCCAGTTGGTCGACCCCACCACTGTCGCCGGTCGACACCTCGGCCGCGCGCTGCAGCAATCGTCGTCGGTCACGCGCCGTCGCTGCCGGCGACCGTGCTGCGTCGGTCGCCGCCTCCGCAGCGAGATGAGGCGCGCCGAGTGACACGAACCCGTCGACGACGTCGGTGAGGGCATCGACGTCACCGTCGACGGCTGCCCCGATGTGGCGCTGCTGGCACTGCGGATAGCGCCCCTCGAGCTCGGTCAAGTCGAGCTGGGCGAGCAGCTCGGCTGCGGTGTCGGCACGACCGATCCGGCACAGGTCGTGCGCACATCCGAGGGCTGCGATCACGCTGCCGCCGTCGGTCGCCGCGTCGAACCCGGCGACGAACGCCGCACGCGCGTCGTCGGGGAATCCCTTGCGGTGAGCAACCCAGCCGCGTGCTCGCGCCAGATACGGGTCGAAGATCCGCGCCGGATGGTCCGGGCGACTGTCGATCAGCGACAGCAACTTCGCGGCGTCGTTCGGGTCGTGCCGCTGTGACGCCGCGAGGGCCTGCAGGATGATCGCCCAGCGGATCATGCCGCTGTGGTGGACCGTGGCGAACGCCGTCTCGGCCTCGGCGGCGAGTTGTTCGGCACGGTCGTACTCGCCGCGCAGATACCAGGACCACCCGTGTGCCAGCTTCGCGAGTGCGACGTTGGAGGCGTCACCCGAGTCGCTCCAGCGGTCGGCCGACTCGGCCACGATGCGGTCGACTTCGGCGAACTCTCCGGCGTCGGCGAGCGCTTGGATCCGGACGCCGGCCATCACGGAGTCGGACAGGGCGAACACGTCGGGCCCGAACGACCGGTAGAAGTCGAGTGCGTCGGTGACGAGGCGGGCGGCGGCGAGCGGTTTGCCTTGTGACCGCCACCCGTGCCCGAGCGTCATCGCGACGCGAACGGCGGCGACGCCGGGCGGGAGGTCACGCAACCGCTCGGCGAGATCGACGGCGTCGGTGATCCGGCCGTGGGTGATGAGCAGTGACGCAACCGATGCACCGAGTTCGTCGCGCACCTCGCCTTCCGGCCACGAGTCGAGGGTCGCCGCCAGCTCGAGCAGTGGTGCGTCGTCGGCGCCGTGCCAGTACCAGCCGGTCACGCGCAGCTCCTCGAACTCGGCGCGATCGCGGTCGCTGTCCACGACCGCGTGCCAGTCGTCGAGCGTGGCTCGCAGCTCGTCCCATCGACCGGCGTGGTACTGGAGGTGGGCGAGGTTCCGGATGTTCGCGACGTTCGGCTCGGCGTCGACGGCGGCGCTCGCGAGGCGGGGCCCGAGTTCGAAGTCGTTGGCCGTCTTCGCCATGAGGGTCGCTTCGGTCAGCACCTCGGGTGCGACGGCGACGATGCCGTCGAGCGACCACGTGGCGAGCCGGAACCGATCGTCGCCTCGTCGCATGCCGAGTGCGACGACTCGCTCGGCGACTCGGGACCGGATCGTGCGCACGCCCAACGGTGATTCGATCGCTCGCAGGATCTCCCCGTGGAGTGGGTGGGCGGTGCCGATCATCAGCCGGCGGCCGTCGAGCACGGTCGAGACCAACCCGCGTTCTTCGAGCGACTCGAGCAGCTCGGGCTCGACGAAGCTGAGCAGGACGCCGTGACTGATCGGGCCGGCGACGGCGATGTAGCGGAGAGCGTCGCGCTCCGGGGGCGACAACGACCGCAGTCGCCGCTCGAGCAGGTCGACCAGACGCGTCGACGCCCCGGGGATCCCCGTCAGCTCGGTTCCGGTCGGGCCGGCACGGAGCATCCCGTCGCTGCGAGCCGCTTCGAGCAGCTCGCGCACGTACAGCGGATTGCCGCAGGTCACCTCGTAGACCGTCCGGGCCGTGGCCGGTGCCACCTCGGCGCCGAGTCGGACCCTGACGAGTTCGGCGGTGGCTGCCTCGTCGAGATCGGGGCACTCGATCGCCACGATGGATTCCGCGACGAGTGCTCGTTCGATCGGTGGCGGCACACGCGCGCCGGATCGGGCGGTCAGGACGAGGCTGGCGAGCCCGGCGTCGGCGACCTCGACGAGCACTGCGGCGCTGGCGTCGTCGAGCTGGTCGATGTCGTCGACGAGGATCATGGTCGGCCCGGCCTCGGCTTCGAGCGCACGCTTGATGGTGAGCGTCGGGGCGACACCGGTGTAGGCGTCGGACGGGGAGAACCCGGCGGCGACGGCCCCGAGTGGTAACTCTCCACTGAAGGTCGAGGCGTAGACGCGGCGTGCGGCTCCACCGGCGCGTTCGTGTTCGTCGACGAGGTGGCGGGCGAGGTAGCTCTTGCCGACACCGGCGCCACCGGTGATGAGCACGCCCGACCGATCGGGGTCGTCGACGACGAGGTGCGCCATCCCGACCGCCTCGGACCTCCCCACAAGCACAGGGCAAATCTAGTGATCTCGGTCGAGCACCTCGTCGTCGACGGGCATCGCGGCCGTCGCGTCTACGTAACTCGTTACGGATGACCGTACGCAGCGGCGTTCGTACTGTGCTCGCCAGGGACAGGCGGACACGGGCCGAAAGGGGCGCGCAATGGGAGACGGACGGAGCGGACGACGTTCGGGGCAGTGGTGGCGGACGGGGCTGTTCGTGCTGCCGTTGGCGGCGATCTTGGTCGCGGTACTCACCTCGGGCGGGCGGAGCGCCGCGCTCCCGACGTTGGGCACCGGCCAGGTGCCGCTCGCCGCCGACACCACGGTGGAGGCGTTGCTCGACGAGATCGACGTCGACGGCAACAGCTACGGAACCGGCACCGACTTCGTCGACGCGTTCGACTCGAGTGCGTTCACCGGCATCAGCCTCGAGGCCGCCGGGTCGGCCGTGCTCGTGACCGACGACGCCTTCACGGTCGCCGCCAACGCGACGCTGCCCGGCACGTCCGGGCTCGCCGTCGACATCGTGGTGCACGCCGAGGCGGCGACGCCCGGTGACGCAGCGGCACTGGTGGTCGCCATGCACGTGAGCGACCCCGCCGACCGAGCCACGCTCGGCGAACTGCTGCCGCTCGTCGACGGCAAGGCCGGCGTCGCCGATCTGGCCGCCGACACGATCGGCGTCGTCGCGTTCGACGGCGCCGGCGACATCGACGCCCTCCCGGGCGAGTCAGCCGACTTCGTCGCGGAGGCACTCGGCGAGGCGACCGTTCCGGCCCCGCTGGCCGATGCGAGTGGCGGCGCCGTGTCGATCGCCGGCGACTTCGACGCCGGAGCAGGATGGGACGAGATCGTCGACATCGTCGGCGCCGACGGGCAGACCGGCATGCCCGTGCGAGGCGTGGTCGCCGCGTCGGTCAGCGACCTGACGGGCCAGCACGCCGGGTCGGTCGGGCGTGCCGTGCTCGCCGCGCTCGACCTCGACGTGACCGCTGCGGCGACCGGGCCGTCGTGGACGTCCGACCCGGTCACGCTCGCGCTGTCGAGTGGCAGCGCCGACTGGACGTTCGACGTCAACTACAACCAGGCGTCCGAGAACGTGCAGGTGAGCGGAGCCGGCGCGAGCTGGGACGCGACCGTGCCGCACGTGTTCGAGACACCGGTCGTGTTCGGCCCCGATCTGTACGTGTCGCAGAACCTCGGTGAGACGGTGACGCCGTCGATCATCCGGGTCGGCGGCACGATCGACACCTTCACCGTGCCCAACACGTCGATCGACATCGACGTCGCCGCACAGTTCACGAAGAACGGCACCAACTTCAGTGCTGCACTCACCGGCACCGCGACCGTCGACGGGAACAGCGTCACGTTCGCGATCACGCCGTCGCTCAGCGACGGCGCCCCGGCAGTGGGGTTGACGGCGACGTTCCCCGACCTCGACGTCGCCGGGCTGGAGACCATGTTCGGCAGCTCGCTGTTGAACTCCGGCGACATCCCACCCTCGTTCCGGACGACGTCGATCTCGAACCCGGTCGTCTCGATCTCGATCGCCGCCGACGTGTTCCGAGTCGGCGCCACCGGCAAGCTCGAGACCTCCGTGTTCGACGGCGACGCGACGGTGCCGGCGAGCCTCATGGTGTTCGCCGACCTCGGCACGACGCCCTCGGCGATGATCGGTGTGAGCCCGTCCGAGCGACCGATCGGCGGCGACGGCGCCGCGGGCGACGACATCATGCTGTCCGACATCGTTCCCGGTCTCGACGACGCCTTCGACGTGGCGGTGTACGACGCCGACGATCCCACGGTCGGATTCGGCGTCGTCTTCTCGACCGATCGCGCACGGATCGGTGGCGACCCGTGCAGCGTGTCGACCGACCCGTGCCCGACACTCAACACCCGGCAGACGGTCACGACGAACGTCGCCCAGTGGCTCATGCCGCTGTGGGGGTACGACGGCAGCAACGAGGCGCTGACCGACAGCACCTCGCTCACCGGTTCGTGCACGATCTGCTCGTTCCGGACCGACTATCAGCCGGCGACCTCGTTCATCGTGCCGCAGGGGCTGACGACGGCCGGCTCCTTCGTCATGCCGCACCCGATCGGCGCGCAGTCCGACACGTCGGCGTGCACGAGCGATCCGGGCTCCCAGGCGTGTGCCGACGCGCTGGGGTTGCTCGGCGCGATCGGCTTCGACTCGAGGGTCACGATCACCGGCACGATCCCGATCCCCGGCTCGTCGATGACCGATGTCGGCCTCACCCTCGGGGTGAGCCTGCTCGATGCGTCGGTCGCCGACCGCCCCACATGGCTGCACGATGCTTCACTC
>JBPEWX010000116.1:0-7335 GCA_052032235.1 Ilumatobacter sp.
AGCAGATCGCGGAGGATCGCGGCGCACTCGTCGAATCGATCGACCCGTTCCTTGGGTGGGCGGAGCTCGAGGCCGATCGCCTCGTGTTCGCTCGCCGCGTAGCCGGTGCCGAGGCCCAGGATCATGCGGCCGCCGCTCAGGACGTCGGCGGTGGCGACGGTACGGGCGAGTAGCGCCGGCTGGTGGAACTCGTTGTTCAGCACCAGTGGACCGAACGAGATCCGTTCGGTCGCCGCAGCGGCGTGGACGAGCGGCACGTACGGGTCGGCACCCCCGATGTGATCGGAGGAGTAGAGCTCGTCGTATCCCAACGACTCGACGAGGCGGGCGAGGGCGACGGTGGCGTCGGGATCGCGCCACGGCCCTCCCTGGACGGCGAAGCGGAACGGTTGCATCGCGCTGCACCGTAGCGGCGCGTCCGACAACGGTTCGTTCGCCGGGCCGCCCTACGGTCGTCCCCATCGACACCTCAGCATCGACCCCGAACCACGACGAGTTCCGCGCGGCGGCGGCCCGGTTCATCGCCGACGCCGTTGCGGCGGACGCGCACTGCCCGGCCTTCGGCGCGATCATGCCGCCGGCGTTGCACGATCGTGCACGTTCGTGGCAGCGCCGTGTCCACGAGGCCGGTTTCGCCGGCATCCACTGGCCGGTCGAGTACGGCGGGCGCGGCCTCGACCGGAGCGCCACGGCGATCTGGGCGGAAGAGTGCGCCAGGGCGCAGGTGCAGCCGTACCTCAACCTCCAGGGCCTGATCCTCGCCGGCGAAGCGATCCTGCGGAGCGGCACCGACGAGCAGAAACGGCGCTACCTGCCCCCGACGTTGTCGGGTGAGACCTTGTGGTGCCAACTCTTCTCCGAGCCCGACGCCGGCTCCGACCTGGCGAGCTTGAAGACCACGGCGGTCCGCGACGGCGACCGTTACGTCCTGAACGGACAGAAGGTGTGGTGTTCGAACGGTCAGTTCGCCGAGCAGGGCATCCTCCTCGCCCGCACCGACCCGACGGAGCCCGGCCATCGCGGCATCTCGTTCTTCCTGCTCGACATGGCGTCGCCGGGCGTCGAGGTGCGCCCGCTCACACAGATGACCGGCGACCAGGAGTTCTGTGAGGTGTTCCTCGACGATGCCGAGACCCCGCTCGACACCCTGCTCGGTCCCGAACACGGCGGCTGGCTGGTCGCGATGCAGGTGCTCCAGGACGAGCGGGGATCGAGCGGAGCGTCCGGCCTGATCAGCCTCGAACGGCGGCTCGCCCACCTCGGATCGTTGAAGAACGACGACCCGGTCCTCGGCGACGAGCTGATGCGACTCCTCGTTCGCGGTCACGCGCTGAAGGCCATGCTGATGCGATCGGGGGCGGGCCCGGCGGCGGCGTCGGCGTCGAAGCTGCTCCGGACCGAGCTCGAGTTCGACGCGGAACTGGCCGAGGTGACACTCCGAGGCGCCGACGGGATGCTGGCCGGGGAGTCGACCGATCGGATGCTCTACGCGCCCGGCATGAAGATCGCAGGCGGCTCCAGTGAGATCCAGCGCAACATCATCGGCGAACGCCTGCTCGGACTTCCGAGAGAACCTCGACCCTGATCGGGTTTGGCGGTTCGTGCCACCGGGTACGCCGGCGCTCGATGCAGCAATCGCTCGCTTCCGATCCGACGGTGCCGCCGGTGCCGACTCCCGACCCCGACGTGCCGCCGCCGCATCGACCCGAGCCGACGGAGCCGCCGACGCCGATCCTTCCCGATCCGCTCCCGCCGAAGCCGGAACCGATGGTGCCCGAGCGTCCCCCGGAACTCCCGGGGGAGTGATCAGGCGAGGGCGCCGCGCAGGATCGAGCGACCCGAGTGCGTCGCGTCGCCGTCGTGCGGCTCGATGCTGATGTCGACCACCGTGAACACCGCCGGGTCGTAGCCCGCCGGCACGGCGAACGTCCGGTCGCCGTCGGGGTCGATGTCGCCGAGCGAGACCAGGTCGACGACGTTGCCGTCGGCGTCGGCCTCGATCAGCCAGAGTTCGAGCGAGGCATCGTCCTCGGCATCGAAGGGCAACGCATCGTCGTCGATGCGGATGAACTCCGTACCGTCGTCGTCGACGAGCACGGCGCTCGCCGCGGCGCTCTCACCCGCCGGGTCGAACCCGGGAGCGAAGGCGAGATCGGCGCTGGCGAGCTCGGTGGACGAGGGGGAACTCGTCACGGCGAACACGCCCGCTGCCACCACGAGGATGACGGCGGCTGCGGCCGACAGGGGGAGCATCCACGAACGTCGCCGACCGAACGGTGCGGCGACGACGGTGGCGCCACCGCCGACGGTCTGTGGTTCGTCGAGGGCGAGCTGTGCGGCAATGCCCTCCCAAACGGAATCAGGGGGAGTCTCGAGCTCCAGGTCGGTGGGGTCGAGGTCGCGCAGCATCGTTTCGATGTCGCCGAACTCCGGTTCGAAGGTCGAGTCGTCAGGCATGGTTCACCTCCAGTTGCTGACGGAGTCGCTGGAGCCCACGACGGATGTCGCTCTTCACGGTGCCGAGCGGGAGCCCGGTTTGCTCTGCGATCTGTTGATGAGTGAGGTCGTCGACGTAGGCCATGTGGATCACGGTCCGGCTGCGGTCGGGGAGTTGCTCGAGCACATTCGCCACGAGCATCTTGTCGGCAAGCCGGTCGACCGTTGGTTCGGAGTGAACGTCGGCTTGGATGTAGGTGTCTTCGTCGGCGCGACGGTCGGCGTGTCGACGTTCGGACCGGAGATGGTCGATGATGCGGCGTTTCGTGATCCCGACGAGCCACTGGCCGAGGTTGCCCTTGGCGGGGTCGAACTGTCCGCGGCCCTTCCAGGCGCTGACGAACACTTCTTGGGTGACGTCGTTGGCGGTGTCGGGGTCGAGCGCTCGGCGGCACAGGTTGTAGACGAGCTTGCCGTGGGCGTCGTACACCGCTCGCAGGTCGGCGTGACCGGCGGCGAACGCCGCGTCGAGCGACTCGCTCGTCGTTGTCGGATCGGCGGGCACGCTCCGATGGTATCCAGAGGTGGCACGGGCCCAACGTGTCCCGGTGGGGGGTGGCGGAGCGAGGCTCACGTCGCCCCCGTCTGGATCTCGTCGACCGGTACGGCGTAGACCACGATGTTCTCCCGGTATCTGCGGATGTCGGGGTTGTAGCTGCCACCGCAGGTGATCAGCACGAGTGATTCGGGGCCGGTGTTGCGCCAGATGCGGTTGCGGGGGAGATCGTCCTTGCCGTAGATCGTCCGCTCGACGACCTCGTACACCCGGGTGGTGCCGTCGTCGAGCACGACGTCGACGCGTTCGCCCGGCTCCATCTCCCCGAGGCGGTAGAAGGGGCCGAGGTTGCGGTTCCAGGTGACGTGGGCGGCCAGCACGGTTGCGCCCGGGTCGCCGGGTGTCGCCCCGTACTGGTACCAGCCGATCTCGGTCTCGTCGGGCACCTCGAGTTCGCCGTTGTCCTCGAGCCCGACCGCTCGCACCGGTCGCAACACGTCGATCGTGGGGATGACGAGCGCAGTCGGACGTGGTCGGGGCTCGACGACCGGGGGGATCGCCGAACCGGCCGGACCGAGGAACTCGGCGAGCGGCGAGAGCGGGACGGTGGTGGGTGCGGTGGTCATCGCAGGATCGGTGTTCGTGCTGCTGTCGGTGTCGGTATTCGTGTCGGTGTCGGCGTTCGTGCTGCTGTCGGTGTTCGTGTCGGCGGACCGGGGTGCGATCGTCGAGGGCGGAACGGTGGCGACGGCGGTGTCGACGTCGAGCGTGACCTGATCGGGATCGGGAGCGTTCCGGGCGTCCCAGGCGAACCAGGCGGCGCCGGCAGCGCACAACACGGCGAAACCCAGCAACGCCCGACCCACGCCACGTCGGCGGGTGGGTCGGGCGTCACTGGTCATCGTCAGGAGGGGTTGGTGCTCAGCGCTCGTTGCGGACGTCGGCGGTGCGGTGACGCACCACGAACGAACCAGCGACGAACATCATCGCAGCGGCGGCCAGGGCGTACGCCCAGATCATGCCGGAGTCGGCGAGCGGCGAACCGGTGTTGACGGCGGTGGGCGCCGGCGTGCCGTCACCCTCGTCGTCGCCCGCTGCGGCATCGTCGTCACCGTCGTCACCGTCTTCGGCGGCGGGGGCGTCGGTCGTGCCGCCGTCCTCGGCGCCTTCGGTTCCGACCTCGTACTCCTGCGTGTAGAACGTGAACGTCTCGTCCTCGAGCGAACCCACGGCGTAGACGATCAGGTTGGTGCCGGCCGTCAGGTTGACGGTGGGCACGTCGACGATCGGGTCGCCACCGGCGGGCGCCAGCTGCGCCCCGGCGATCTCGCCGGCGGGCAGTTCGAGATCGGCGCTCGCACCGTTCTCGGCACCTTCGATCGGTCGGGCGTCACCGACCACCAGGTCGACGGCGGGTGCCGCGGCGGTGTGGCGAACCGTCAGTCGGCCCTCACCGTCGGCGGTTGCTGCCGAGTTGTTCTCGAACGGCGTCACGGTCGGGCCACCGTCGGCGTCGAGGTGGGCCACGACGGTCCAGCTCCCCGAAGCGGGAACGGCGAACTCGGCCACCGGGCCGATGACGACGTCTTCGGTGCCCGCAGCGCGGACTTCGAGGTTGGTGAGGGTCTGACCGGCGAACGCCGACAGGTCCTGAGTGGCGCCCGGCTCGAAGCCGGGGATCACGACCTCACCGTCGACCGCAACGTCGACCGTTGCGCCGGGGATGCCGTGCAACAAGGTCACGTCGGCCGCGTCCTGCGCGTTCGACACGGCAGCCGGGGCGGCCGCGGCGGCGAGGACGGCGAGTCCTGCGAGCAATCTCTTCATGGGTATGCCTTTCGTCGTCGTTGGCGGTCGCCGTGGATCGGCGATGACCGGTGCTACGGGACGGCCGTGCGCTGCGGATGCGCGCCCGACGAAATTTTCGTCCGACCAGGTATCACGAGCGGGTGGTCGGCATCTGTGGGGGCGTGCCCCGCAGTCTGCTTCCCACCGACGAGGACGTCGTAGAGTGCACCGCATGTCCCCCGACCAGCGGTTTTCTCCCGGCGACGACCTCGCCGTGCTGGTCGACGGCGCGCTGGCGGGTACGCAGGCAGCGTGGGATGCGCTCGTCGTCCGGCTCGAGCGGGTCGTGTGGAAGGCCGTCAACATGATGACCTACGACGCCGACATCCGCGACGACGCCTTCGCTGCGACCTGGCTGCGGCTCGCCGAGCGCCTCGACACGATTCGTGAGCCGCAGAAGCTCCCGGGTTGGCTGGCGACGACGGCGACCAACGAGGTCCGCCAATTGTTGCGCCAACGGGGTCGTCTCCCCGTCGGGTTGCCCGACAGCGCGCCCGATCATCAGGGTGGCGGACTCGGTTCGCTGCTCGACACGGTCCCGGGCGACGACGGCGACCACGAGCGCGGCCTGATCGCGGCGGAGGATGCCGAGCAGGTCCGCGCCGCCTTCCGCCGCCTCGACGACGGCTGCCGCCAGGTGATCACGGTGTTGGTGCTCACCGACCCGCCGCTGGCCTACGACCAGGCGAGCGAGTTGCTCGGTCGACCGATCGGATCGCTCGGTCCGACCCGCAAGCGGTGCCTGGAGAAGATCCGAACCTTGCTCGAACTCGAAGGAGACGCCGGATGACCGACGAGCTGATCCCCGACGACGATCTGCTCCGGCGGATCTCCGATGCGTTCGATCGCGACCTCCCGCCGATCCCCGGCCGGCTGTCGGCCGCGGCGGCCGATGCCTTCCAGTGGCGTCGTGCCGACGTGGCGCTGGCCGAGCTGCTCTTCGACTCGGCACAGGAAGACCTCGTCGGCATCCGCGGCACCAGCACGGAGCGCCGGTCGTTCCGGTACGCGGCAGGCGCCGCGGTCGTGCGGGTACACCTGACGGCAGCGACGATGATCGTCATGGTCGAGCCGCCGTTGTCCGTCACGTGCCGGATCGAGACCGGCGGCGACGGCGAGTCGATCTCGGAACAACGCACCGACGAACTCGGTGAGCTCGTGGTCGACGCCCCGGCGTTCCCACTCCGAGTCGAGTTCGACCTTCCCGGGGGCACCTACACCACCCCCTGGATCACCGGCTGATCCGGGGCGGCCGACGCCGCCCCGGCGGGGCGTCACCCGAAGTTGACGACGGTGCCGAGGCCCGGGAAGCGATAGTGCCCGGGGCGGTCGAGCAGCCAGGATGCGGCATCGCCCGGTCGACCCTCGTTGCGACGACACATCCACTCCCAGGCGATCTGGGCGGCGACGATCGGGCCGGAGAACGAGGTGCCGCTCCACTTGGCCCAGCCGTCGAAGTGGTCGCCGTCGAGACGGGCGTCGGGACCGAGATCGAAGAAGGTGCTCACGATGTCGACGCCGGGGGCGCAGGCGTTGACCCACGGTCCGTAGTTCGTGAACCAGGCCGGACCGCTCGGTCCGAGAGCACCGACGCCGATGACGTTCTCGAACGACGCCGGCCATGTGGGTCGGCACACCCCGTCGTTGCCCGCGGACGCGACGAACACGACCCGCTGTTGGATCAGATCGTCCGAGCCCGGCTCGGCTCGTGCATAGCGTGCCTGGATCTTGGCGATCGCATGGGCGATCGCGACCGGCGGGTCGTCGTCGTCGCAGAAGCCTCCGAACGACATCGTCACGATGTCGTACGACGGCTCCTCTCGGTCGAGGTCGAACTTGTCGAGCAGGATCCGAGCGATCGTGGCGTCGTCGGTGTCTCCGTACGAGCTGATGGCGCGCTCGCAGTCGACCTTGGCGCCCGGTGCCAGGTTGGCGAAGATGCCGGCGATGAACGTGCCGTGCCCGGCCGCCGGGTCGAGCACGCGGTTGTCGTCACCGTCCCAGTCGTCGGGGTCGCTCGCCATGAGGCACGTCGCGAGCAGGTCTTTGGCTGCCTGGGCGGCCGGATTGATCGATGCGCCGGCACACACGATGTCGGGCCACGCGCCGGTATCGAGCACCAGCACCTTGCACCCGGTGCCGTCGATCGCCTTCCGGTGTGAGCGTTCGTCGTGTGACAGTGCCACCGAGGGCATTGCCGACGTGAAACGGGGCCCCTCGACCTGCCCCGTCCACCATCCGCACGAAGGCTGGCAACCGCACCCGGAACCGGCATGAGGGTAGGGGTTCGCGCCGGGGTAGGGGTTGGCACCGGGGTACGGGTTGGCGCCGGGGTAGGGGTTCGCTCCCGGGTAGGGGTTCGCTCCCGGGTAGGGGTTGGCGCCCGGGTAGGGGTTGGCGCCGGGGTAGGGGTTGGCGCCGGGGTAGGGGTTGGCGCCGGGGTACGGGTTGGCGCCCGGGTAGGGGTTGGCGCCGGGGTGCGGGTTGGCGCCGGG
>JBPEWX010000117.1:0-5182 GCA_052032235.1 Ilumatobacter sp.
CAGCGGTGCGAGCACGGCGATGAACTGGAGGCGTCGGGGTTCGGGCCGGGTCGGGATGGGGCCGATCGGCGCGACTTCGGCCGGATGGACGACGGGAGGTCGGTACGGGGTGCGGTGGAACGCGAGTTGGCCGAGCAGATCGCGGCCGTCGTCCGGCTGCCGCTCGAACCGGCGGATCACGATCCGCGTCCCGCCGAGCACCACGACGTCGCCGACGGCGAGCGGCTGGGTCGACCCGGCCCGGGCGGGGGTGCCGTCGACGATCGCTCCGTTCGAGGCGTCGGGTGCGATCGCGAGTTCGACGTCGCCGGTGTGGCTCACCGACACCGTGGCATGGATCCGTGAGACCGTCGGGTCGCCGACGGTGCAGTCGGCCGACGAGCTGCGACCGATCGTGTTCGCCCCGGTCCGGAGCACGAACGACTCGCCTGCCGCCGGGCCGGCGACCACATCGAGTGCGAGCGCCCGAGTCGGGGAACGGTCGGCCGGCGCGGCGCCGCCCACCACGAGTTCGTCGCCGGCCAGGAGGTCGAGATCGACGATCGGGGAGTCGAGCTCGACGGGGCGCCCGGTCCGCGCGACGGTGAAGCGCGTCGCCGGGCCGAGTCCGGTGGCGTCGGTGAGTGCCCGGGTCAGATCGGCACCGACGTGTTGGTCGTCGACCGCCACGACCACGTCGCGTCGCTCGTCACCGAGGCGGAGGCGAAGGGCGATGTCGTGCATGTCGACGACCGTATGAACGGCTGGCAGAGAAGAACATGGGGACGACTCCCCGTCAGGCGGTCGCAGCGAGATGACGCCGCCGCACGCTGTTGCCGGACCACGAGTACGAGACGACACCGTCGGGCCGATGGACGCGTGCCAGGCGACGGACGCCGGCCGTGTCGAGCTCGTATCGGTAGGTCGCGACGTGGCCGTGCTCGGTCGCCGCCCGGCTGATCACGTCGTCCGCCCAGTCGAGGTGGAGGCGACGACCGCCGTCGTCGAGCGTGACCACACGGCCGTGTGCGTCGCGTCGGAGTTCGATCGACCCGACCTCCGAGGTCCATGCCGTGAGTCGACCGAGCCCGTCGAACCGGGCGGTCGCCCGCCCGTCGTCGACGTCGAGTGCGAGATGCCACGTGCGGTCGACCACCGACAGGGCGTGATGAGGGCCGGCGGTGCAGAGCCAGCCTCTCGAGGTGGGGACGAAGCGGAGCGTTCGGGCGTCCGCGAACTCGACGACGACGTGGCCGTCGACCGCGACGAGGGCGAGGTCGATCAGGGTTCGGAACCCGGCGCCGAACACGCCCGGCGTGGAGACGTCGGGGCGATGGCGACGAGCCAGCGACGGACGGCCGGCGGGCAGGTCGTGCTCGACCGGTGCCGCACTGGGCGGGACGGCACCGGTCGGCACGCCGTCTCGCACGTCGGACCGACGGGTTGGGACATCGGTGAACATGCGGCGGACCGGGTCAGACGTCGGCCAGGACGACGCTGTCGATCTGGTTCCGGATGAACGTCGTGAGTTGGGTGCGGGCCTCGTCGCACGTCGACGCGGCGTTGCCGGTGAGCGCTTGCACGGCGCCGACCGCGTTCTGCTTGGCGTTGCCCTCCCAGTCGGTGCGCTGCAGCGCCGCGAGGTTGCGCTGCATCGCCTCACGGATCGACGCGAAGTGGGCGTCGACGACGGGCGTCAGTGCCTCGAGGGCCCCGGTGTCGACGTCGACGTAGTCGACGACGGCGGGGGCCGGAGCGCTGATCGCCTTGTCGGCCAACGTGATGTCGATCGGTGCACCGCCCAGGCTGGCGGCGATGTTCGACGTCGAGGCTCGCACGGCGTCGGCCATCGCTCCCATGCTGCGGTGGAGGGCCCGACCGAACTCCTCGGCGAGGCGTCCGCACTCGGTCTTGAACTGCACCGCGTTCGGACCGAAGTAGCGGACCGACACGACGTCGTCGGCGAGCCGGCCGAGCTCTGCGGTGATGGCGTCGAACTCGCCTTGGGCGGCGGCGCCGTAGCTGCGAACGCTGGCCGGGTTGACTCGGATGAGGGTCATTGGGGTGCTCCTTCTCTGCGGCCCCGCTCATCGGAAGCCGGTCGTGACTGACACGGGCGACGGTACGGATCGTCGCCCCGGCACGGAATGGGGAGGAGTCCCCCGGGCTCTGCCGGGCTCAGACGCTCGGGGTGCTCGCGACGTCCGCGAGAACGAGGGCTCGTTGCGGAGCGGCACCGTCGGAGGAGCCCTCGACGAGCACGCCCGGCAGCCCGCGGTCGCGTACCTCCAGCATCGAGACCCAGCCGCGCGAGCGGCGGGCGACGATGTCCTCGGCGATCCTCGTCACGAGCGACACGACTCGCGACGTCCGGCCGGTGTCGAGCCCGACACTCTCCGAGAAGACGATCGACTCGTTCACGACGGCACCGACGTCGTCGGAGGTCCGGACCGGGAGGTGGGACGACCTCATGGCGCACCCCCGGGTCGGGCGGGCGGCGGGGTCGGGCGGGCGGGTGGCGGCTCGGTGGGATTCGTCACGGTGTGGTCGGCTCCTTCGTCGGAACCCAGTGAGCCGTGCGAACCCCACGATCCGATCGACCCTGCATCAAGGGTCGATCAATTGGCAGCCTCCGTCAGCGCGGCACGTCGGGTCCGACCGGACGCCCGTCGACGACCTGGTCGAGGTACTCCGACATCCCGACGCCGGTGTGGTCGCCGCACCGGTAGCGGGTCATCGCCTCGGTGATGCGTGTCGTCATGAACTCGCCGTCGGGGTTCGCCCGCCGGTTGCGCAGCGGGATGAGCGAGATGACCTCGCCGGTGACCTCGTACGTCTCCCCGTCCTCGGTCACGGCGCGACAGCGCATGGCGGTCTGGTTGCCGTGCTCGTCGAAGTCGCTGTCGATCTCGACCTCGGTGAGCTTGCGGTAGCGGCCGTCGCTGTAGACCATCCCGCCCTGGCGGGGCGGCCGGTCGGGACCGGCGTCGATGACCGACAGCATCATCGCCAGGTCGGGGCCGAGCATGATCGGCAGCCAGCGGTACCACGAGATCGCCTGCCAGTAGCGAGGGCCCCACGACTTGTCACGAAGCCCGTACCCGTCGATGGTGACGGCTTCGTCGCCGACGACGATCGTGCCGGTGACGGTCGTGTGCTGCTCGTAGTGGGCCTTCGCGAAACTCTTCTCCGGATCGGTCTCGAGTTCGGTGCCGTCGTCGTACTGCGGCTTGCCGCCGTACATGGGTGACATGCCGCGAACGGTCAGGTCGACGGTGCAGGGCACGTGCGGGTTGTCGCGGAACGCCTGGCGCGGATCGGCCATCTGGAGCGGGTCGTCGAGCACGCACAGGTTGCCGTCGTAGGTGATGCGAAGCTCCTCGAACGGGGTCACGACGTCGATGCGGAGGCCACCTGCGTCCATGGCCTCGTTCGTCTCGATCTGCGGGCGCTGGTACATGAACCCGACTCGTCCGCCGGGCAGGTAGACGCACACCGTCATCTCGGCGTAGCCCTCGTTGACCCGATTGCCGAGTCGGAACCATCCGCCCACCTCGCGTTCGAGATCGAACGCGTTGAGGTACATCGACTCGTTGTAGTTCTCGGCCGCGTCGGGTTCGTGCGGGTACTCGTCGTCCGGTTCGAGGACCGTGATCACCGTGCGCTCCGTCATGGGCCGAGTCTGTTGCACATGCCGGAGGGCAGACGAGCCGGACGACGTGGAGGACCGTGCTCAACGGCGTCGGCGGCGGATCCGGATCGGGCCCTTGGCAGTCGACGGGTCGACGATCTGCGACCGTTGCACGATCTCGACGGAACCGTCGGCGACCAGGCGGCGTGCGGCGGCACGGGCCGGTTCCATCAGGTCACGCCACTCCTCGCCGGTCGCCCCGTTTCGGCCGGCGACCAGGCGGGCTGCCTCGGACGGGCAGATGGTGGCCGTTCGCGCCCGCTGGTCGAGGAGCTCGAGGATCGCCGCCTCCAGTGCCTCGTCGTCGGGTCGCCGGCCGCGACGACGGCACGTCGACGAGCAGTACTTCACCGCATCCCAGTCGCGTTCCCACTTCTTGCGCCACGTGATCGTGCGACCGCACGCGACGCACGACTTGGCGGCGGGAGCAGCAGGCATGACGCCAGTGTTCCCGATCGGGCGCCGGGTCGAACCGCTCGAAGCGGCAGTGGCGCGGGGTCCCGCCGGACGACGCTCTAGCGTGACGGCGTGAACGCGACCGACGTCCTCGACCTGCTCGGCATCTTCGTGTTCGCCGTGTCGGGGTGCGTCGTGGCGGTCAAGCACCGCTTCGACATGGTCGGCCTCGTCGCGCTCGGCACCGTGACCGGCCTCGCCGGCGGCATCACGCGCGACGTGTTGATCGGCGAGATCCCGCCGGTCGCGCTGCGAGAGTGGGAGTGGCTGGTGGTGCCGATCGTGGCGGCGGTCGTGGTCGCCGTGCTGCCCGGTTGGGTGGAGCGTCTCAGCCAGCCGGTGCTCGTGTTCGACGCCGCCGGTCTCGGGCTGTTCGCCGCCGTGGGTGCGTCCCGAGCCGTCGACGCGCCGGTGAGCATCCCGGCGGCGGTCTTGGTGGGCGCGATCTCGGCGATCGGGGGCGGGCTGTTGCGCGACGTCCTGGCGGGTGAGGTGCCCCAGATCTTCTCCGCCGACAGCAAGCTGTACGCGATCCCGGCGACCGTCGGCGCGCTGGTCGTCGTGATCGGCGACGAGCTGGAACTGCCCGACACCCCGGTCCAGATCGGCGCCGCCGTGATCGCGTTCGGGTTGCGGATGGGCGCGCTCCACTTCGGATGGCACGCGCCGATCCCACGCCGCGCCATCGAGGTCGACGACCTACGCTCGCGGCCATGAGCGAGCAGCGGGTCTTTCGAGTGACGGTTCGTGGACGATTCCACGAGTTGACCGACCGAGCCCGCCGCTACCTGGTCGGTTCGCAGGCCGAACACGACATCTTCGTGTCGGCGTTCACGCCCGAAGGCACGTTCACCTACGACGACCGGATCCTGTTCTTCAATCTGCGTTACGAGATCCGTGCCGACGGCCCCGACGCCGAGTCGGACGCCGTCACCGAAGGATTGCTCGAAGCCGAGGCGTTCCTCACCACGATGGGGTTCGGCTACCAAGGTCTGTCGGCCAAGGCCGCCGACCTCTCCGCCATGTGGCCGACGTCCTGACGGCAGGGCCGCACCG
>JBPEWX010000118.1:0-2252 GCA_052032235.1 Ilumatobacter sp.
GTGTGAACCAGCCGCTCGGGCGGCTCAGGCGTCGTGCTGCGCTTCGAGCCAGCGCTCGGCGTCGATGGCCGCCATGCACCCCGACCCGGCCGCGGTGATGGCCTGGCGGTAGGTGTGGTCCTGGACGTCGCCGCAGGCGAACACACCCGGGATGTTGGTGTAGCTCGAGTCGGGCATCGTCGTGAGATAGCCGTTGTCCTCGAGCTGGAGCTGACCGGCGAACAGATCGGTGTTCGGGCGATGCCCGATCGCCACGAAGACGCCGGTGACGTCGAGATCGCTCACCGTGCCGTCGACCGTGTTGGTCACCTGGACCCCGGTCACGGAGCCGTCGCCGTGGATGTCGGTGACGGTGTGGTTCCACAGGAACTCGATCTTCGGATTCGCGAAGGCGCGCTCCTGCATGATCTTGCTGGCACGCAGCTCGTCGCGACGGTGGATGATGGTGACCTTGTCGGCGAACTTGGTCAGGAAGGTCGCTTCCTCGATGGCGGAGTCGCCGCCACCGACCACGGCGATGTTCTGGCCGCGGAAGAAGAATCCGTCGCAGGTGGCGCACGTGGACAGGCCGTGCCCGAGCAGGCGCGACTCGGCCTCGAGACCGAGCATCAGCGAGCGGGCGCCGGTGGACACGATGATCGCATCGGCCTGGTAGAGGTCGTCGCGGACCCACACCTTGAACGGCCGTTCGCTGAGGTCGACCTTGGTGACCTTCTCGGTGAGGAAGTCGGCACCGAAGCGTTCGGCCTGCTTGCGGAAGTTCATCATGAGCTCGGGACCCATGATGCCCTCGGGAAAACCGGGGAAGTTCTCGACCTCCGTGGTCAGCATCAGCTGGCCACCGGGCTGGTCGGAGGTGGACGACGGCTCACCCTCGATGACGAGGGGAGCGAGATTGGCGCGGGCGGTGTAGATCGCGGCGGTGAGGCCGGCGGGACCGGACCCGACGATGATGACGTTGCGAACGTCGGACATGCTTGGACTCCGTGGATGCTGGGGGCGTTCAGAATGCGCTGGTGCGCTTCTTCATGAGCAACAACCCGACGATCGACAAGATTCCCCCGACGACGAAGTAGCTCACGTACACCGCGCGCTCCCACGACAGGAACAGGTTGAGCAGTGACTGCAGGCCGCGCGTGGCGAAGATCAGGAGCAGCACCAGCAGCGCGAAGCCGATGAACGCCGCCAGGAGACCGAACACGACGCCGCGAACGACGACGATCGCGTTGTCGGTCGTCTTCTGACGAACCGTCCCGACGAACTCGGTGATCTGGTCGGTGACCTCGTTGGCCCAATTGTCGTCGGTCAGCGGATTGCCCGGCATGAGTCCCGAGACTAGCCGCACCGGGCCGACGACCCGCCAGATCCGATCGGGTGATTCCGGGTCGACGTCGTGCTCGGCGACGGTGGACCGGAGTCCGCGGCCGACGTGGAGGCGGGCCGTCAGCGCTCGTCGAGTTCGACGGATGCGAGGACGACGCAGCCGTCGCGTTCGACGACGTACACCATGCGGTCGGTCTCGTCGATCTCGAGCAGGACCGCTCGGGTCTCGCCGTCGACGTCGTACAGCGCCTCGCTCAACACGTTGTAGAACTCGCACCGGTACTCCGGCGTCGGGCCCAGGACGCCCTCGTCTCGTTGTTCGAGCAGGTACCAGGCAGCGGCTCGGAGCTGGAGCGGACCGACGATCGGTGCGTCGAGCTCGAAGTGCACCGACGGGTCGTCGAGCGCCGGCGGGAACAGCTCGAGCCCGCCGTCGTCGGCCGCGTCGTCCGCCGGTTCCTCCGCCGGTTCCTCGGCCGGTTCCTCGGCCGCGTCGTCGGCGTCGCTCATCTCGTCGCCGGCCATCTCGTCGGTCGGCTCGTCCGCGACCATTGCGGTGGCCGACTCCTCGGCCATCTCCATCTCGGCGTCGTCGCCCGACTCGGCGGCGAAGGTGTCGTCGGCCAGTTCGGACTCGGCGATGCGACCGGCGTCGGCGAGGTCGCCTTCGTCGTCGGCCGGCTCGTCGGCTGCGTCGTCGGCTGCGTCGGTCGCCATGTCGAAGCCTTCGTCGTCGCCGCCGCCGGTCTGCGTCGCGATCACGCCGACTCCGACGACCAGCACCAGGGCCGCCGCGGCCGTCCCCAGCCACTGTGGGCCGGTGAACCGACGCCACATCGGCACCACGGTCGCGTCCCCGCCGTCGGTGGCCGCTGCAGGCGTCGCCGCCGCTGCCGTCTGCTCGTGGAACGCGACCATCGCGGCGCCGA
>JBPEWX010000119.1:0-1735 GCA_052032235.1 Ilumatobacter sp.
CCACCAACCCGAACACACCCCCACCACCGAGACGAATCACCACCAACCCGAACACACCCCCACCACCGAGACGAATCACCACCAACCCGAACACACCCCCACCACCGACGATCCTCGCCTCGCCTCGGCATCGTCCGGCGGCGCCGCGCGTTGCTACGGTCGCCGCCGATGGACGTGCACGACGTACTCGACGATCTCGTCGCCGAACAGGAGGCGCTCGATGCGATCGTTGCGCCGCTCCGCCCTGAGCAGTGGGCCCTCGCCACCCCCTCTCCACGTTGGACGATCGCCGACCAGATCGGCCATCTCACCTACTTCGACACGACGGCAGCGCTCGCGATCCGGGACACCGAGGCCTTCATCGCCCACCGCGACGAACTCGTCGCGTCGATGACCGATGACGTCGCCGTCGACGAGGCGACCCTCGGGCGGTTCCGAGTGCTGGTTCCGGAAGCACAACTTGACGAGTGGCGGCGACGCCGGACCGAACTCGAACAGGCGGGCCGGACACTCGACGATTCGACGCGAGTCGAATGGTACGGCCCATCGATGGGGGCCAAGTCCTTCCTCACCGCACGGCTGATGGAGGTCTGGGCACACGGTCAGGACATCTGCGACACCGTCGACGCCCACCGCGAACCCACCGATCGCCTCCGACACATCGCTCAGCTCGGGGTGATCACCCGAGGTTGGAGCTACCTGGTTCGCGGCGAGCAGGTCCCCGAGCGACCCGTGAACGTCGAGCTGACCGCACCCTCCGGCGACACCTGGCGATGGGCCGTCACGGACGAGGTCGATGGTGCGGACACGATCGCGGGTTCCGCGCTCGACTTCTGTCTCGTCGTGACGCAGCGCCGTCACCCATCCGACACCGACCTCGTCGTCACGGGCGAGGCCGCCCACGACTGGATGTCGAAAGCGCAAGCATTCGCCGGCGGCGCGACGTCCGGCCCGTCGCCTCGAGGAGCTCGCTGATGGATTTCGACCTGCCTGCCGACGACGATCCTCGCCGCCTCGCGGTCCGGATGTGGCTCGAGGCGCACCCGGAGCCCACCAACGCCGATCTGCACGCAGCCGGCTACATCGTGCCGCACTGGCCCGAGCCGTACGGGCTGAACGCCGACCCGATGCACCAACTCATCATCGACGACGAGTTGAAGCGTGGCGGCGTCGTGCGGACCGCCTCGTCGACGAACGCGATCGGCGTCGGCTGGGCCGCCCCGACCATCTACCTCGCCGGGTCCGACTGGCAGAAGGAACGATTCCTCCCGAAGATCTTCAGCGGCGAGGAGATCTGGTGCCAGTTGTTCTCCGAGCCCGACGCCGGCTCCGACCTCGCCAACCTCGGGACCCGTGCCGTGCGCGACGGCGACGAGTACGTCATCAACGGCTCGAAGATCTGGACCTCTGGTGGCCACCACGCACAGTTCGGCATCCTGATCGCTCGAACCGACCCCGACGTCCCCAAGCACAAGGGCATCTCGTACTTCATCGTGCCGATGGATCTTCCCGGGATCGAATTGCAGCCGATCGTCGACATGACGACCGCCCATTCGTTCAACCAGACGTTCTTCGACAACGTCCGTCTGCCGGCCGAGTACCTCGTCGGCAACGAAGGCGACGGGTGGCGCCTCGCCAAGGTCACACTCGCCAACGAACGTGTCTCGCTGTCGTCGTCGGGATCGTTGTGGGGTGTCGGGCCGAGCGCCGATCAACTCCTCGACCTGGTTCGACG
>JBPEWX010000012.1:0-7539 GCA_052032235.1 Ilumatobacter sp.
GACCCACCTGGCTTCGCTGACCCACGACGTGGAGTTCGTCGCCTCGTTGGACGACTCCGCCAAGTCGAACGAGATGCGCGACCTGCTCGAACAGATCGCCGGCCTCGCCGACCGCGTCACCCTCCGCACCGACGGCACCTCGACCCGCGTGCCCTCGTTCGAGATCAAGCGTCCCGCCAGCGGCGACGCCGACATGATCGAAGGCGTCGAGTTCGCCGCCATCCCGCTCGGACACGAGTTCACCTCGCTCGTCCTCGCCATCCTCCAGGTCGGCGGCGTCGTCCCCAAGATCGGCGACGACACCATCGCCCAGATCCGAGCCATCGACCGCGACCTCGCGTTCGAGACCTACATGTCGCTCAGCTGCCAGAACTGCCCCGACGTGGTGCAGGCACTCAACGCCATGAGCGTCATCAACCCCCGCATCAGCCACGTCGCCATCGACGGTTCGCTCTTCAAGGACGAGGTCGAGGAGCGCCAGATCATGGCCGTCCCCAACGTGTTCCTCAACGGCGAACCGTTCGACCAGGGCCGCATGACGATCGACCAGATCGTCGGCAAGCTCGACACCGGCGCCGAGGCCCGCATGGCCGACGAGATCGACGCCAAGGACCCGTTCGACGTGCTCGTCGTCGGCGGCGGCCCCGCCGGCGCCGCCTCGGCCGTCTACGCCGCCCGCAAGGGCATCCGCACCGGCATCGCCACCGAGCGGTTCGGTGGCCAGGTGCTCGACACGATGGGCATCGAGAACCTGATCTCGGTCCCCAAGACCGAAGGCCCCAAGCTGGCCGCGGCGCTCGAGACCCACGTCCGCGAGTACGACGTCGACATCATGAACCTCCAGCTCGCCGAACGCCTCGTGCCGGCGAGCGAGCCCGGCGGTCTCACCACGGTCGAACTCGCCAACGGCGCCAAGCTCCAGGCCCGCACCGTCGTGCTGTCGACCGGCGCCCGCTGGCGCAACATGAACGTCCCCGGTGAGCAGGAGTACCGCAACAAGGGCGTCACCTACTGCCCGCACTGCGACGGCCCGCTCTTCGCCGGCAAGCGCGTCGCCGTGATCGGCGGCGGCAACTCGGGCGTCGAAGCGGCGATCGACCTGGCCGGCATCGTCGGCCACGTCACCCTGCTCGAGTTCATGGACGAGCTCCGTGCCGACGAGGTGCTGCAGCGCAAGCTGCGCAGCCTGCCGAACGTCGACATCGTGCTCAACGCCATGACGACCGAAGTGATCGGCGACGGCTCGAAGGTGACCGGGTTGGCCTACACCGACCGCCCGACCGACGAGCAGCACGTCCTCGAACTCGACGGCGTGTTCGTCCAGATCGGCCTGCTCCCCAACACCGAATGGTTGGCGGGCACCGTCGAGCTGAGCGAGCGCGGCGAGATCGTCGTCGACGACCACGGCCGCACCTCGGTGCCCGGCGTGTTCGCCGCCGGTGACGTCACCACGGTGCCGTACAAGCAGATCGTGATCTCGATGGGACAGGGCGCCACCGCTGCGCTCAGCGCCTTCGATCACCTGATCCGCACCTCGGCCCCCGAGGCCGAACTCGCCACCGTCTGATCACGACGACGCCAGTCTCCCAACAGCGACGCCCGGCCCCGAACGAGGAGCCGGGCGTCGAAGGTTTTCGGCACCGACCGGGTCGGGTGTCGCAGCGAACGGCGACGGAGAGCAACCCGGGTCGGGTGTCGCAGGGAACGGCGACGGAGTGATCCGGGTCGGGTGTCGGAGGGAACGGCGACGGAGTCGACGTTTCCGGAGATCACCCGACTCCGGTGACCAGGGTGCGCGAACGGGTCGGGTGATCTCCCGAAACACCTCGACTGCGCCTCGTCGTTCCGTACGACACCCGACCCGGTGGTCTGGCGTCCCGGACGACACCCGACGCGTCAGGACCGGAACGCCGTGAGGGTGCGCTCGATCTCGTCCGAAGTGGTCGACCAGTTGGTCACCAGACGGATCACACCCGGTCCCATTCGGTAGAACAGCAGGCCCGCCGCCTCCAGACGGTCGATGTGCTCGTCGGCCAACCGGACGAACAACATGTTCACGTCGGGCCGGTTGAGGAGTTCGACGCCGTCGATCTCGGCGAGGCCGGCCGCGAGCTCGCGCATCCGGTCGTTCGAGTTGGTCGCCAGACGCCGCCACAGATCGTCGGTCAGGTAGGCGATCAGCTGCGCCGACTGGTACCGCATCTTCGACGTGACGTGCCCCGACCGCTTGGTGCGGTACACCAGCTCGTCGGCCGCCTGGTCGTCGAACACGACGATCGCCTCCGCCGACAACCCGCCGTTCTTCGTCGCTCCCAGCGACACCACGTCGATGCCCGCTTTCCACGTCATCTCCGCCGGTGTGCACCCGAGCGACACCAGCGCGTTGGCGATCCGGGCGCCGTCGAGGTGCGATCGCATGCTGCGTTCGCGTGCGATCCCGGTCAGCGCTGCGATCTGGTCGACCGTGTAGATCGTGCCGCGGTCGGTCGGCTGCGTGAACGACAGCGCGGTCGGCTGCGAGTAGTGCGGGTCGCCCCAACCGACCGAGTCGAGTGCCCGGCGGAGTGAGTCGGGCGACATCAGGAAGTCGTCGCCGGCGACGCCGCGCATCACGGCACCACCACCGAGGAGCGACGTGGCCCCGCCCTCACTGTTGAGGATGTGGGCGGTCTCGTGGCACAGCACGGCACCCCACGGCGGCACGATCGCGCTCAGCGCCAGCGCGTTGGCGGCGGTCCCCGAGGTGACGGGGAAGACTCGGGCGCCGTCGTGCTCGAAGACGTCGCGAACGACGGCGTGCAGCCGTTCGGTGACGTCGTCGGCGCCGTAGGCGATCGCCGTGCCCGTGTTCGCCGACGCGATCGCCTCGACGATCTCCGGCGCCACCCCGGCCGCGTTGTCACTCCTGAGTTCGATCACGTCCACTCCAGCGTTCTACCGGACGGATGCGTTCGACGGACCGGTCAGTAGCCGCGGCTGGCCTGGTCGTACGCGGCGACGACGGCCAAGAGTGCGAATGCGAGCAGTGCGCTGGCGCCGATGATCGTCACGCCGTGGACACCCATCGACGACGCGCCCGGGTTGTTGTAGCCGGGTCCGGCCGGGTTCTCGCCGAGTTCGAACAGGGTGCTGACGGTCAGCCAGATCGACGGCAAGCCGCCACCGACCGCCACGCCGAGTCCCCATCGCCGAACCGACAGGAAGCCGATCAGCGCTGCGAGCGCGAGCAGGCCGAGTTGGACGAGCCGGGTCGTCAACAGCATTGCCGGCGGCGCGCCGGGAGCGTCACTGACGTACCAGTTGTCGCTGAAGCTGGCGAGGCCTTCGGGGATGAGCGGGCCGCCGGCCATCACCAGCCCGGAGAGTGCGCCGACGGCGGCGATCCACGGGTTGAGACCGGAGCGGTGGTCGCCGAACGCGTCGTTGAGCGACGCGAAGAACACGACGACGCCGATCGCCCCGGCCGCGACGAGCAACCAGTAGCCGAGGTCGCGGGTGATCGTGAGCGTGAACTGTTGCTCGCTGGGGATCGCGGCCATTTCGTACGCGGCGTCGATGGGGATCTGGGCGAGGCCGACGGTGAGCGCGGCGATGCCGGCGATCGCCAGCCCGGCGCCACCGGCCAGACCGGATCCACCGCGCCAACCGAACGCCGAGGCGACACCCCCGGCGACGAGGAGGCAGACGGCGACCAGACCGGCGATCGGCATGTTGTCGGCGAGGTCGGTGCTGATCCAGTCGCCGGTCCGGAACGCGGCGGGCGTCTCCGGGGTGCGGACGAGGCGCTCGTTGCTCGTCACCGACACGATCGTCGCGAACAGCGACAGCAGGGTGACGATGCCACCGACGACCGAGAAGGCGAGCACGGCGGTGAACCGGAATCGGGCCTTCTCCCGGATCGGGGTCGGCAGGACCGGCATCTGTGCGGTGCCGGGCGCCGTGGTCATCGCCGTCGTGCGGGTGATCCCCGGTTCGTTCGTCCACGGATCGTCGCCGGCGACGTCTTCGGCCGTCACGATCGGTGAGGCCGAACCCGGTCGGGTCCACACCTCGGTGATCGGTTCGGTGGCGGGCAGCTGATCGGTACTCGGCGAGTCGGCGATCGGCTGGCCGATCGTGTCGACGCTGCCCGTCGCCGCCCACACGGGATCGTCGTCGCCCCAGACGTCGTCGGGCTCGGCGGCTTCGACGACGGCGATCGGCACGGTGTCGACCTGCTCGGTCGGTGCGAGCTCACCCGTGTCGTCGCCGTCTTCGGGGGCCGGGGTTGCCGGGGTCCCGGCCTCGACGGGCGCAGCCTCGTCGGCGGGCGTCGGTGCCGACTCGGTGTCCTGCTCGGCGAGCGCGGCGCCGCACGCGGTGCAGAAGCGGTCGTCGGGGGCGACCGAGTTCCCGCACTCGTGGCACTGCATGGCCAGGCATGGTAGGGGCACTCGGCGCCGCGTTGGGGTCGTTCAAGTCATCGACACCCAGACGTCACATGTTCGCGACATCACGTGCCGTTCGGGGCACGTGACGACACCCGTGCGACGACAGCCGGGCGACCGAGCCGTCACTCGACGTCGAGCCGACGGAGCTGCGACGCGACGTACGGCCGCGCTCGACGCTGCCCGCCGCGTTCGGCGATCGCGTCCTGCAGCGAGTGCAGCGCACGGACGATCACGGCCCGGTTCGGGTCCCAGCCCCGCCGCTCGCACTCGTCGAACCACTCGCCCGGCGTGCGGTGGCCGCGCTCACCGTTGCATCGGCGGCAGGCCGCCAGTTCGTTCTCGATCCAGCTCGGACCGCCCTTGATGCGCGGCACGAGATGTTCGGTCGTGGCCGGCACCAGGCTGTCGTCGTCGAGCGCCCGCCGGCACCAGACGCACTCCGGCCCGTCGCGCTCGAGGATGATCTCCATCCGCTCGCGGCGGCCGAGCTGCCGTGGTCGTCGCACCCCTCCAGGCTCGCGCACGGCGAGCCGCTCGCCGTAGCGTGGGCGCCGATGTCGGGCCGGTTCGCACCGTCGCCGACGGGGGAGCTCCACCTCGGCAACCTCCGGACGGCGCTGTTGGCGTGGCTCGCCGCGCGCAGCACCGGACGCGACTTCCTGATCCGGATGGAAGATCTCGACCGGGTCACGTCGTCGGTCGACCACGAGCGCCGGCAGGTCGCCGACATGGCGGCGCTGGGCCTCGATCACGACGGCGAGATCGTCCGCCAGAGCGAGCGCTTCGAGCTCTACCGCTCCCACATCGATCGCCTCGCCGGCATCGGGCGGGTCTACCCGTGCTACTGCACCCGGCGCGAGATCCGCGAGGAGATCGAGAGTGCAACGAGCGCACCGCACGGACTGCCGGACGGCGCCTATCCGGGTACGTGCCGCGATCTCACCGCCGACGAACGGGCCGAGCGGGAGGCGGCCGGGCGGACGCCGGCGCTCCGGTTGCGCACCGAGGGGGAGCGGTTCGAGTTCGTCGATCGTGTGCTCGGTCCGGTCGTCGGCTTCGTCGACGACGTCGTGCTCGCCCGCGCCGACGGTGTGCCCGCCTACAACCTCGCCGTCGTCGTCGACGACGAGGTGCAAGCCATCGATCAGGTGGTCCGCGGTGACGACCTGGCCAGCTCCACGCCACGACAGCTGCTCCTCCAGCGGCTGCTGGGCTTCCGAACGCCCGAGTACCAGCACGTCCCCCTCGTGCTGGGCCCGACCGGTCGACGCCTCGCCAAGCGCGACGGTGCCGTGACCCTCGCCGAACTCGCCGCGGACGGGTGGACGACCGCCGAGGTGCTCGCCGTCCTCGCCCGGTCGGTGGGACTCGCGTCGGTGACCGAACCGGACGCGGGCATCACCGCCGAGTTGCTCGTCGACCGGTACGACCCGGGAGCCATCCCGACCTCACCGTCGACGTACGCCGAGCTCTGCGCGCTCCGCAGCTGACGCCGCGTGCCACGATGCGGGCATGGACGATCTGCAGCGGGTACTCGGCTACGTCGACGCGGCCGACGACGACGGCGAGCCGGCGGTCGAGATCGCACCCGAGATCTACGAGATGTCGTTCTGGACCGCCGACTTCTGCCGTGCCGTCGTCCGGGCCGCCGAGGCGGTCGGGTTCACGCCCGACCCCGACGACCCGGTGCCGGGGCACGAGGTGTCGCTCGCCACGATCAGCCCGGCGCTGTTCCAGCGGGTCGAGATCGACATCGGCCGCCGGGTGTGGCCGCGCCTCCAGGAACACTGGCCGCTCATCGAGTACCGGGGTCTGCGCGACGCGTTCGTGATCCGGTACCGCGCCGGCGAGCAGGAGTCGCTCCGGCTGCACCAGGACGTCGCCCAGGTGTCGGCGACCGTGCGGTTGAACGACGACTACGAGGGTGCCGAGCTGGCGTTCCCCCGGCAGGGCTACGACAACGGCGACCTCTCCGTCGGTCGCCTGATCGCCTGGCCGTCGCTGGTCACCCATCCACACGAGGCGTTGCCCCTCCGGTCGGGCACCAAGTACGGCCTCACCATCTGGTGCGACCTCCCCGACGACCTCGACCAGTACTGACCATCCGTGGCGAAGCCGCGGAAAACTCGGGAAGCTGACGGCGCGTGGATGCGCGCGTTCGTTAGCCTGGCGTGCTATGGGTCGTGACGCGCGGCAGGCCCCCGGCGGGCAGCAGCAGTGGAGGATGCTCCTCCTCGGCGTCGGCGCGCTCGCGCTGACCGCCTGCGCCGAGACGACGTTGGCGAGTTCCGAGCCCACGCCCACCAAGCCCGAACCCGTCATCGCGTCGACCACGACCACCTCCACGGTGGCGCCGACCACCACCACGACGACGACCACGACCACCACCACGTCGACCACGACGCTGCCGCCGACCACCACGACCACCGTCCCGACGGTGCCGCCGGCGGCTCAGCCGATCCAGGCGGTCGGTTCGAGCAGCGGCGAGTCCACCCGAGCCGCCCAGTGGCGCCTGCTCGAACTCGGTTTCTGGTTGCAGGAGCCCGATGGCAACTACGGCCTCACCACCCGTCAGGCGGTCATGGCGTTCCAGAAGTACCACGGCCTCGTCGCCGACGGGGTGCTCGGGAACGAAACTGCCGCGCTGATGACGTCGGTCACCGTGAAGCCCACGGCGAGTGCCGACGCCGGCACGCTCGTCGAGGTCGACAAATCCAAGCAGTTGCTGTTCTTCGTCGTCGACGGTGAGACGAAGTGGATCCTGAACACGTCGACCGGCAGCGAGATCCCGTACCGCGAACCCGACCAGAACACGCCGGGCGAATGGCAGGAGGGCGACTCGGTCACCCGCACCGGGCTGCATTCGGTGTACCGCCAGCGCAACGACGGCTGGTGGGAAGGCGACCTCGGGTCGATCTACCGGCCGAAGTACTTCTCGGGCGGCATCGCCGTCCACGGCTCGAACCACATCCCGAACTACCCGGCCTCACACGGTTGTGTGCGGGTGAGCGTGCCGGCGATGGACTGGATCTGGGCCAGCGAGATCATGCCGATGGACATCCCCGTCTGGGTCCACGGCTCGATCCCCGGCTGACCGTCGAACGGGGTC
>JBPEWX010000120.1:0-1567 GCA_052032235.1 Ilumatobacter sp.
ATCCGGGCGCTCGGCCTCGACCCCGGTTCGAAACGGATCGGGGTCGCCGTCAGCGACCTGTCGGGCACGATCGCGTCGCCGCTGGTCGTCGTCCAGCGGAGTCGCTCCAAGGAGCACGACCTGCACGAGATCGCCGACCTCGCCCGTGAGGAGGAGGCCGAGGTGATCGTGGTCGGGCTGCCGCTCAACATGGACGGCAGTCGTGGTCCGGCTGCCCGGGCTGCCACCGGCTTCGCGAAGGCGCTGGCTACGTTGGTGGACGTGCCGGTCGAGATGCACGACGAGCGCCGCACCACCGTGACGGCCGACGAGTCGATGATGGCGGCCGGGCTCGACGCGGTGCAGCGTCGGCAACGGGTCGACAAGGTGGCGGCGGCGATCATGCTCCAGTCGTGGCTCGACGCCCGAGCGAACCGGCTGTCGTCGTGATCGACGAGCGCGACCTCGGCCGTTCCGACTGGGTTCCCGACGAGTGGGACGAGGTCGGCGAGGTTCCCGCCGTCGAGCCGCTCCGGCGTCAGAACCGGATCGTGAAGTGGGTGATGTGGCTCGCACTGGTGCTCGTCACCGTGCTCATCATCGTCGCCGGCTACGTCGGCTGGTGGTACCTCGACCGGGTGCGCCCCGACGGTGAGCTGACCGACCCGATCGCGTTCACCGTGGTCGAGGGCGACACCGTCGAGACGCTGGCCGTGCGGCTCGAACTGGAAGGGTTCGTCGACGACGCATCGGTGTTCGAGTGGTACGTCGAACGCAAGGGCGGCCTCGAGGTGACGCCCGGCTTCTACCAGATCCGCCAAGGCGACCACATGGGCAACGTGCTCGCCCGACTGCGCACACCGCCCGACCAGACGTACCAGCGGGTGACGTTCCCCGAGGGCTTCACGATCGAGCAGATGGCCGACCGGCTGGCCGAGGAGATCCCGCGGCTCGACCGCGACGCGTTCGTCGAGGCGGCCACCAACGGCACGATCGAGTCGCGCTTCGCGCCCGAGGGCGAGTCGTCGCTGGAGGGGCTGCTGTTCCCCGACACGTACCAGGTGTCGAACGCCGACAACGAGGCCCAGGTGGTCGAGCGCATGTCGGCGCTGATGGAACGGGTCGCCAACGATCAGGAGGAGATCGAGGTCGGCGCCTACGTGAAGGGCCGGTCGGCCTACGACCTGATGATCATCGCGTCGATGATCGAGAAAGAAGCCAAGCTCGACGAGGACCGAGCCAAGATCGCCCGGGTGATCTACAACCGGCTCGAGCTGGGCATGCCGCTCCAGATCGACGCCACGCTCTACTACGAGGGCGACCGCGACACGCCGTTCCCGGTGCTGCGCCAGACGCCGGGCCCGTACAACTCGTACCTGAACACGGGTTTGCCGCCGACGCCGATCGCGAACCCGGGGCGGGCGTCGATCCGAGCTGCCATCAATCCGGCACCCGATCCGCCGCCGGGCGATCCGATCTGCCAGGAGCTCGAGGACCCGACCCAGGATTGTCGCTACCTGTTCTACGTGCTCGCGAACGAGCAGGGCGGACACGCCTTCGCCGCGACCGGCGAACAGCACCAGGCCAA
>JBPEWX010000121.1:0-2632 GCA_052032235.1 Ilumatobacter sp.
GGGACGTCGTCGGACGAGGAGCGAGGATCGCGAGCGAGTGGAGCACGCTGGGGCGCAGCGCCACGGGTTGCCCCGTTCGAACGGATCGTCGCGATCGTGTCGTCGGTGAGCTGTTGCGCGATGGTGCCGATCTGCAGATTGGTCGTGACCTGATCGATCGCCCGGACGACGTAGACGAGCGACACGATCGCGAGCACGACGCCGACCAGCACGGTGGTGCTCGGCACGATGCTCAGATCGTCGCCGAGTTGGCGAGCCGACCGCAGCCCGAGCAGGCAGAACACCGTCGTACCGAGCACGACACCGACCGCCCGTTGGAGGATCCGGTCACCCAACCAGTTCCGGAGGGTGCGCGGTGAGAGCTGGCCACTCGCGAGCTGCACCGCCACCAGCACCATGGAGACCAACAGGGTCACCGCCGTGATGAGACCGCCGGCAATGGCGCCGAGGATCGCTCGGGCACTGTCGACCGTCGTCTCGAAGAAGTTCGGCAGCGACTCGTCGTCCAGCTGACGATCGATGACGAGGGTCACCTGGCTCAGGACGACACCGGCGAACAGGAAGGTCAGCGGTATCAGGGCCAGCCGGTGGCGCGCGTCCTCGACCAACTGCCGCAGCCGGACGATGCCGATGTGATCGCGGAGCCACGACGTCATGCGAACGGGGTACCCGGTGTCACCCGTCCTCAATCGGGGGTCCCGACACGCCGTCTCCACGACTTCGCCGGGACTTCACCGGGGCATCACCCGGCGGTCACGGCAGCGACGAAACGGTGACCTACGTTCCGGCCGCCCGCCTTCAGAGGAGACACCCGCCCACATGATCAACACACCCCCCACACGCCGGCGTCGTGCCGTTGCGTTCTCACTCGCCGTCGTGGCCTCGGCGGCCCTGGTCGGCGCTGCGACGTCGTCCGCCGCCCCCGGCGACGTCGTGTTCGCCGAAGACTTCGACGCCGTCACCGACGGTTCGCTCCCGGACGGCTTCTTCGCCGCCGGCGGCGACTGGGCGGTGCACGACGGTGAGCTGATCGCCCACATGGCCGACAGTTATGCGCCCGCCGTCCTGACGTTCGGTGCCCCGACACCCGACGACTTCCGGGTCGAGTTCGACATGCGGTTCGACGCCGTGAACAGCGCGAGCCGCTGGGCCGGCCTGGTGACCGACGTCGCGCCGACCGGTGCTGCCCCGTGGTGGCAGGCCGTCATCCGGTCGAACGGCACGAGTGTCGAGTTCGCCGAGCGGACGGCGACGAACGGCTGGAACGTGACCGATGCGGCGACGGCGCCGGCGCCGGGCGTCGGCAACGACGTCGCCGTGCGGATCGACGTCCACGGTGACAGCGGGTCCTGGTACCTCGACGACCAGCTCGTCCTGAGCACCGAGGTGATGACCCGCAGCGACGACGGCGTCCTGGGATTCGTCATGACCGGTGGCACCGTTGCGTTCGACGACCTCGTGGTGACCGAACTCGAACCGCTGCCCGTCGAACCCGAACCCGAGTTGTTCGTGCTCGAAGAGCACTTCGAGGGCGACACCCTGCCCGACGGGTTCACCCCGATCGTCGGGAACTGGTCGGTTCACGACGGCAGGCTCCACCTCGACGAGCCGACCGCGCTCGGCCGGATCACGTTCGGACCGCATCTCGACGACTTCGAGGTGTCGGCGACGATGCGTTTCGAGACGGTCGACAACTCGTCGCGCTGGACCGGCATCATGACCGATGCCGCCGCCGACGGATCGGTGCCGTGGTCACACGCCGTGATGCGGTCGGCGTCGACGGCAGCCAACGGCATCGAGTTCGCGATCCGGACCGCGTCGAACGGTTGGAACGTCACCGATCGCGCTGCCGCCCCGGCGGCGGCCGGCGTCGGCACCGACGTCGACGTCCGGATCGTCGTCCGTGGCTCGCGTGGCCAGTGGTACTTCGACGACCAGCTGGTGCTCGAGACGAACGCGATCGCCCGCAGCGACGACGGCGGCCTCGGCTTCATCGCCGACGGTGCGCGAGTCAGCATCGACGACCTCGTCGTCCGTGAGCTGCCCTTCGAGCCGATCTCGTTCATCCGTGAGCCAGGGGCCGGGCCGGTCACGATCGCACACCGTGGCAACTCGTCGGTGGCGCCCGAGAACACGCTCGCTGCGTTCGAATCCGCGATCCGGACCGGCGCCGAGATGTTCGAGATCGACACGTACACCACCGCCGACGGCTCCAACGTCGTCATGCACGACGGCAACCTCGACCGCACCACGGACGGCACCGGTTCGACCACCGCGGTGAGCGACGACTACCTGCGCTCGCTCGATGCCGGTTCGTGGTACTCACCCGCCTACCGCGGTCAGCCGGTGCCGTTCTTCGAAGACGTGCTCGACCTGGCCGACGGGCGCGGCGCGATCGTCGTGTGGGAAGTGAAGCACATCGCCGACGAGGCCGAGATGGCCGAGGCAGTCGAACAGATCCGGGCCCGCGGGATGGAGGAGCAGGTCCTCGTCCAGAGCTTCAACGCCACGTATCTGGCCTGGGCGCGCGACGCCGGACCCGAGATCCCGCGGGCGTACCTCAGCGCGCCGGGCAGCGACCCGATCGGTCTCGCGCGAGAGCTCGAACTCTCGTCGTGGAACATGTCGGCCG
>JBPEWX010000122.1:0-1740 GCA_052032235.1 Ilumatobacter sp.
GTCATGCGGCCGCCGCCCGCCCCGGGGCCGCTCGCGAGCGGCCCGACCGTCTGACGGATCTCGTCGGCGAGTTGGTCGCCGCTGTGCGGCTGTGGGTGCCGTTCGGGCTGCTGCTTCAGGAGCGCCCTGAGAAACCCCCGCATCGACATGCCTCGACCGTACGCCGTCTGCACGGTCGTGGCAACGAAGCGTTACCTGCGTCGGTCGAGCCAGTCGAGGATCTCGTTGCGGAGCCAGAGGCGGGGTCGGCCGTTGCCGAGGTCGACGACCGGGCGGGGCATGTCGGCGTAGCGGCGCTGGTAGAGGCTCACGCTGTTGGCGTGGGACAGGCCGAGGATCGACGCCAGCTCGCGGGAGTCGATCAGCTCTTCGGTGTTGACCATCGGTGCCACGCCACGATCGTAGCCGTGTCGAGGGGTGTAGACATCGCACGTCTACGCCCATAGACTCGTTCGCTGATGAAGTTGAAGTCGAACGATCCGTGCTGGTGCGGCAGCGGCCGCAAGCACAAGCGATGCCACGGCGACCGTCAGGCCCTCGACCGGCCGCCGGTCGAACTCGGCCAGGTGTCGCCGATGCGTCCGGTCCCCGAGACGATCGCCCGCCCCGACTACGTCACCACCGGTCGCATCTCGACGCCGAAGGCGGCCCACATCCACGACGCCGAGTCGCTGGCCCGCCACCGTCATGCCTGTCAGGTCGCCGCCGAGGTGCTGCTGCGCACCGGCGCCGCGGTCGCTGCCGGCGTCACCACCGACGACCTCGACGCGGTGGCCCACGACACCTACGTCGAACTCGGCGCGTACCCCAGCACGCTGGGGTATCGCGGCTACAGCAAGTCGATCTGCACCTCGGTCAACGGTGTGATCTGCCACGGCATCCCCGACGACCGACCGTTGCGCGAGGGCGACATCGTCAACGTCGACGTCACCGCCTACGTCGACGGCATGCACGGCGACAACTCGGCGATGTTCGTCGTCGGTGAGCCGAGCGACGCCGTCAGGGGCCTGATCGAGACGACCCGCGAGGCGACCCTGCGCGGCATCGCCGCCATCCGGCCGAACGAGTCGATCCAGAACATCGCCCGCGCCATCGAGCCGTTCGCCGCCTCGCGCGGCTACGGCGTCATCCGCGAGTACGGCGGGCACGGCATCGGCGTCACCTTCCACGCCGACCCGCACGTCAACCACTGCATCGACGCCCACGACCGGTACGTGTTGCGGCCGGGGATGACGCTCACCGTCGAACCGATGCTCACGACCGGCCGCCCGACGTTCCACCAGGCCGACGACGGCTGGACGGAGCACGCGAACGACAACCGCCCGTCGGCCCAGTTCGAACACACGGTCCTCGTCACCGACGACGGTGCCGAGATCCTCACGATCACCGCCGACGGCCGCACCGCCGTCGGCACACTCGATCAGCTCGCGATGGTCTGACGGCCGCCGTCGCTCCCGTCGTCGGAATGTGACGGCAATCGGACGGCCCGAACCCGTAGGGTCGGCGGCATGTTCCGGCGCTGGATCACGTGGGTGCTGTGCCTGGCCGCGATCGTGGCCGGGTCGGTCGCGTGGGCCGGCTGGGTCTACCTCAACACCTGGGCCGACCCCGGCACCACGACGCGTGTCACCACTGCGGTCCTCGACGACCCGGGCGCACGCGACGAGGTGCTCGCCCCGGTCCGTGGCCAGGTCATGTCGGCGATCCCTGCCGAGTTCGGCGTCACCCAAGACCAGGTCG
>JBPEWX010000123.1:0-4613 GCA_052032235.1 Ilumatobacter sp.
GGCCGTCGTCGTCGCCAGCGCCCACGTGGAATCGAGCGCGAACGCGAGGCGCCCTTTCCCCGTCGTCCAGTCGTAGACCTGACGCGCACCCGACACGGCACCGTTCGCTCCGCCGGCGAGCGCGCCGACGACGGGCAGACCGACGAGTGCACCGGTCGCCGCACCGAGTGCGGCACCGGCGACCGTCGTGAGCGTCGTCTCCGACGCCGACACCTCAGCGCTCGCGCAGCTTGGCGAGCAGGCGGAGCAGTTCGAGGTACAGCCAGATCAGCGTGACCAGCAGGCCGAACGCGGCGTACCACTCGAAGTTCTTGTCGAGGCCCTGTTGGGCGCCACGCTCGATGAAGTCGAAGTCGAGCGCCAGGTTCATCGCGGCGAGACCGGCGACGAACACGCTGAAGGCGATGCCGAGCAGGCTCGGGCTGCTCAGGAAGCTGATCGAGTCGGCCCCGGCGAAGAGGCTGATGATGAAGGTGACGCCGTAGAAGAGCATCACACCGATCGTGGCGGTGATGACGATCTTGCGGAACCGGTTCGTGACCTTGATGATGTTCGTCCGGTACAGCACCAGCATCACCATGAACACGGCGACGGTCGCACCGATGGCCTGGACGACGATGCCGTCGTACCACGACTCGTACGCCTTCGAGATCGCCCCGATGAAGAAGCCCTCGGCGATCGCGTAGACCGGCGCCACGAACTTGGCGAGGTGTGGCTTGAACATGAGCAGGAACGTCAGGCCGACGCCGACGATCATGCCGACCCAGGCCAGCGCCGGGATGCCCGACACGAACTCCTGGCCGTCGACCTCGACGGTCTCGGTCTGCATCCAGCCGACCGTCGCCGAGACGAGCAGCAGCACGAACAGGACGGCGGTGGCCGAGATCGTGCCGTTGACCGTCATCACCTTCGGCGGTCCGCTCAACGGGGTGATCGGGCCGTCGGTGACGGGCGGGAAGTGCTGGTTGGTCGGTTCGGGCGGCGCCCACGTGGCGGGTGCATCCTTCATGACCCGCTCGTTCAGCACGGGATTCGACATGTGTTGTCCTCCTGGAGACGTTGAGGAGAGGTTACCGACGGCCGTTGCGAACCCTGCTGCACCTCGGGTCGGAACCGCCTCGTGCCATCTGTCCCGGTGGGACCCGCAGGGCACCTATCTGCGTCACCGATGGGACTCATCTGCGTATGCGGAACACAGTTACCGCCGTCCCAAGCGGTGTCCGGACGTTGCTGTGGACAACGGGATCGGTATCGTTAGCACAACCTCGTCGACGGGTGGTGGACTGGCGATCGCCCCGCGAAACCCCGCTGACCACGACGTTCGTACGGGACAACCGACATCGCCATGGGTGCGCTCGCACCCTCCGAGCCTGAGGAGCCAACGTGGCCAAAGATCGCGTCGAACGAGACGACGAAGACCTCGTCCGGCTGTACCTGACCGACATCGGTCAGTACACGCTGCTGACGAAAGACGACGAGGTACGTCTCGCGAAAGCGATCGAAGCAGGCAAGGAAGCGATCGAGGCACTCGACGCCGGCGGCAAGGAACTCACCGCCGCCAAGAAGCGTGAGCTGCGCCGCACCGCCCGCCAGGGTGAAGAGGCCGAGCGCCAGTTCGTCCAGTCGAACCTCCGACTCGTCGTGTCGATCGCCAAGAAGTACCAGGCGTCCGGCCTGCCGTTGCTCGACCTGATCCAGGAAGGCAACCTCGGACTCATGCACGCCGTCGAGAAGTTCGACTGGCGCAAGGGCTTCAAGTTCTCGACCTACGCCACGTGGTGGATCCGTCAGGCGATCACCCGCGGCATCGCGAACACCGGTCGCACCATCCGTCTCCCCGTGCACGCCGGCGACACCCTCGCCCGTCTGCAGAAGGCACGGTCGCGCCTCGAGCTCAAGTACGGCCGCCCCGCCACCCTCGCCGAGCTGGCGAAGGAAGTCGAGATGCCCGAGGACAAGGTGACCGAGGCGCTGCGCTTCGCCGCCGAGCCGCTCTCGCTCTCCGAGCCGCTGCGCGAAGACGGCGACGCCGAACTCGGCGACGTCGTCGAGGACCGCTCGGCGGAGTCGCCGTTCGAGGTGGCCGCCACGGCGCTGCTGCCCGAGGAGATCGCCCGCCTGCTGGCGCCGCTCGACGAGCGCGAACGCGAGATCCTGAAGCTCCGCTTCGGCCTCGACCGTGGCGAGCCCCGCACCCTCGAAGAGGTCGGCGAACACTTCAACCTCACCCGCGAGCGCATCCGTCAGATCGAGGCGCGAGCGATGAGCAAGCTGCGCCACCCGTCGAGCGACACCGGCGCCCGCGACCTCCTCGCGGTCTGAGAGCACCGCTGGGTTGACCGGCCGCACGGTCACCGCTCCCGACGGTCGCGTCTGGGCGGTACGCCGACGATGGGTCCCGCATCGCGACGGCGTCGGTTGGCGCGCACGCTTCGCGCAACGACGCGAGCGCGTCGAGGCTCGGCGCACCGGGCGGTCCGACGAGTCCCGTTGGTACGACCACCTCGACGTGCCCGACCTCGGCGACAGCATCGCCGCCGCCCTGGCGATCATCGCCGTGCTGGCATTGATCGTGCTCACGGTGCTGTTCGGGTGGACCATCCTGCTGCTCGGCATCGACCTGTTGTGGTTGCTGCTGGTCGGCGCCGCCGGGCTGGTCGGCCGCGTGATCCTGGGGCGCCCGTGGCGGGTCGAGGCCGCGACCGACGGGGAGCGGCGTGACTGGTTCGTCCAAGGTTTCCGGAGTGCCGGCCGCGCACGCGACGAGATCGCCCGTCGCCTCCAGCACGGTCTCGACCCGGCGCAATCGCCGGTCGGCTGAGCAACACCCGCTGAACGCTCCCGACGAGACGCGCCACCCCCGAAACCCGGCGCTGCGGGATCGGCGGCGAGTGGCAGAATCTCGGTCGTGGGATGCACGATTCGGGTGGGGACGCGTGAGGACGCTGCGGCGATCGCCGACGTGCACATCGCGTCGTGGCGCGCCGGATACGGCCATGTCATCCCCGAGTCGGTCCTCTACGCCGACGACTTCGAACCGCGCCGGCGGGCGATCTGGACCGAGTGGCGGTTCGCGCCGGCGCAACGCATCGCCGTCAGCGTCGACGACGCCGACACGGTGATCGGCTTCGCGACGTACGGCCCCGAACGTGAGCGAGCCCGTGGACACACCGGCCGCGGCGAGCTCTACGCCTTCTACTTCCACCCCGACACATGGGGCTCCGGCGCGGCGCGCGACCTGATCACGCACGTCGACGAGCGTCTCGGCGCGGAAGGCTTCGCCGAAGCCGTGCTCTGGGTGCTCGATGACAACCCTCGAGCCCGGGCGTTCTACGAGCACAGCGGCTGGACGCCGACCGGGGTCGCCGCCGACTACGACGTGCACTGCGAACTCAGCGTGCCCGAAGTCGAATACCGCAAGATCCTGACCTGACCAACGGTCCGAACCCACGAGGGACGTCCATGACGATCGAGTTCCGGGCGACACAGCCCGACGAGTTCCGCCGAGCCGCCGAGGTCGTGACGACCGCGCTCATGGCGGCGCCGCCCAGCGACAGCGACTGGGAGGAGCGCGGCCAGGCGTCGTGGGCGGAGATGCCGTCGTACACGGCCTGGGACGGCGACCGCTGTGTCGGTCACGTCGGCCACTTCCTGGTGGAAACCGTCGTGCCGGGCGGCGCCCGGCTCGGCACCGGTGCCGTGTCGCGCGTCGGCGTCCTCGCCACTCACCGCCGGCGCGGCATCGCCAAGGGACTGATGCACGAGCTGATCGCCGACGCCGATCGACGCGGCCTCCCGCTGATGAGCCTGCGCGCCAGCGAGGCGACGATCTACGAACGGTTCGGGTTCGGCTTGGCCGGTGAGTTCTGCGGGATCGACCTGATCCCGCACCAGGCGACCCCGATCAGGGGTGCGGCGACCGACGGATCGATGCGACTGCTGCGGCCGGACGAGATCGTCGACGTGCTCCCCGACCTGTACGACCGGGTGGCGTTCGGGCGACCCGGCGTCATCACCCGTCCGGCGAGTTGGTACCGGCGGCTGTTCAAGGATGCGATCGAGGCCAGCAAGGCGTCGTTCGTCGCCGTGCACACGAACGCCGACGGCGTCGACGACGGCTACGTCCACTACGAGAACGCCTGGGACGACGACCACAGCGACGGGCCGACCGGGAGGGGCGAGGTGCTCGACGCGTTCGGAGCCACGCCGGCGACCGAGCTCGCGCTCTGGCAGTACTTGTGTGACGTCGACCTGGTGACCCGGTGGAAAGCGACCGAGCGTCCGCTCGACGACATCGTGCGGACGGCGTGCAGCAACACCCGCGCCTATCGGGTCCGGAGTGTCGACGACGAGCAGTGGCTGCGGTTGGTCGACGTCGACACCGCACTGGCGGCCCGCACCTTCTCCCCAGCCGACGGCGAGGTCGCGATCCGCGTCACCGACCCGCTCCTGCCGCGGAACGACGGCACGTTCGTGATCTCGGCAGACGGCGCACGACGCGACGATGCGGCCGAGGTCGGCATCGTGACCGACATCGTCGGCGTGTCGGCCGCCTACCTGGGTGGGACCAGCTGGCATGCGATCGTCGCCTCCGGTCGGGCCACCGCCACGAT
>JBPEWX010000124.1:0-2205 GCA_052032235.1 Ilumatobacter sp.
TGCCGTTCCGGATCGACTTCGAAGGGGTCGCCGGACTCGTCGAGGTCGACGGTGAGCTCGTCGCCGAACAGGTCGAGTTCGAAGCAGGCGCGACGACGGCGTTGGCCCTCGACGTCGAACGGATCGCCGAGGTGATCGTCTCGGCGAAAGCGGTCGTGACCGACACCGACCTCGGCCGCCAACTGACGGCTCAGGACCTGACGATCGTCGACGACGTGTTGGCGGGCCGGCTGCGCAACGACGGTGTCGCCGAGGCGACGGTACCCCACGTGTTCGTCACGCTGCGCGACGACGACGGGATCGTGCGATGGGTGGCCGATCACTACGTGTCCGAGGCGGTGCGGCCGCAGCGCTCGGGCCCGTTCGAGATGCCGTTGCCGACCCCCGACGACATCGAGACGATCGAGGTGCCGATCACCACCTACGCGAACAGTCTGCGAGTCGGGCGTGTGTTCGACGATCGTGCCCTGTTCCGGAGCGGTACCGACTGGCCGTCGCTCGACGTGATGGTCATCGACTTCACGAGGTCGGCGTCGTGAGCGAGACGAACGACGTGCCCGAGTCGACGGACGTGTCCGAGCCCGACCCGCCGGCGGTCGCCGTCGAGACGACCGATCCCGCACCGCCACCCGCGGAAACCACCGGTTGGCGGCGTCTGGTGGCGACCCGACCCCGACGATTGGTGCTCGTCGCACTGACGGCGGTCGCGATCGTCGCCGCCGGATTCGTCGCGATCGGCATGCTCAGCGGCGACTCGGCCGTCTGGACCGCGCCGACCGAGCAGTTCGGCCTCGAGGGGCCGGAGACGATCGCAGCAGGCGACGCCTGGAACCTGGTCGTCGATCGTCCCATCACCGACGCCACGTTGACGGTGACCGGTCCCACCGGCAGCACCACGGTCGAGCTGGCCGGCACGTTCGACGACGTGACGGTCGAGGGGTACCCGACCGAACAGAGCGGTCTCCTCACGGCGATCGTCCGCACGGCCGACGGCGTCGGCACCGCCTCGGTCGCGGTCGAGCCGGGCGAGGCCGTCGACGGCGTCACACCGCTCGCCGGCCCACGGTCGATGACGGCCGACCGGGAGCACTGGACCATGGTGACGGCGTTCGCTCGCGACCGGTTCGGGAACGCGGTGGCCGACGGCACGATCGTCGAGGTCGTCGCGCGTCATCCCGACGGCTCGGTCGAGACGGTCGAGGCGCCGGTGCAACACCTGCTCGCAGCGGTGCGAGTGTTCTCCGAGACACTGGCAGGCCGGACTTCGCTGCGCGTCGACGTCGACGGGGCGACCGGAGACGAGGTCGAGGTGCTCGAGGTGCCGGGCCCGCCGGTCTCGGTCGAGCTGATCGAGCCGACCACGCCGCTGCGCGCCGATGGCCGGCAGTTGGTCGAGATCCGCAGCGACGTCCTCGTCGACCAGTTCGGCAACGAACTCCTCGACGGCACGGTGGGCGTGGTGCAGCTGTTCGGTCCGAGCGGCCGTGGCACCCTGCGAACGATCACGATCGACGGGCAGGCCGAGTTCGTGATCGAGGCGCCGTCCACGCCCGGATCGCTGTCGCTGGAGCTGACCGTCGACGGGGTGAGAAGCGACTCGCTCGTGCTCAACTTCGGCGCCGACGTCACCGTGCTCCCGGTCGAGGTCGACCGAACGGGCGACGCCGTGACGCTGACGATCGGGCCGGTCCTCACCGAACTCGGCGGGTTCGTGCCGGACGGCACGATCGCGCGCATCCTCGGCGTCGACCACGAACTCGAACTCGACGTGGTCATCGCCGACGGCATGGCCGTTGCGCTCCTCGACCCGGTTCCGGACGATCTCGCCGCCGTCGACGTCACCGTGCTCGGCGCACGTGAACGGGTGGCGATCCCATGATCCAGGTCAACCGCGCCAAGCGGCTCATCGCCGCGGTCGGTCTCGTCGTCGCCGCCCTGATCGGGGTGCTGGTGCTGCGCCAAGTCGCCGGCACGCTGCTCACCGCAGCGTCGGGCGCCGACCCGGAGTCGATCTTCAACGACACCCCGCCCGCGCCGGCCGAGGTGAGCGAAGGCATCCGCTGGCTCCCCGATGCCAACGAGGGACGCGAGATGGAGCCCGCCACCCGCGACGACATCACCGACGCCTACAGCCGGGCCGTCGCCGCGATCGACCGCGCCGGGCGGGGCGACGAGAACGCTCCGGTCGCCGACTATCTGAGCGGG
>JBPEWX010000125.1:0-2827 GCA_052032235.1 Ilumatobacter sp.
GTCGGGATCGGAATGCTGACTGCGTGCAGCGGCGGTGACGAGACGAGCGGCGGGATCGACGCGACGACACCACCGGCGGTCACGACGACACCGGTGACGACCGGTCCTGCGTCCACCGAGCCGCCGACGACCGAGCCGGCGACCACCGACCCGGAGACCACCGACCCGGAGACCACGACGACCTCGACGGTGCCGCCACCGGCCGAGCACCGCATCGGGGTGCGGGTCGGCGAACACGGCGGCGAGTTCTACGACCGCACCACCGGCGAGACGTGGGTGCCACGCGGGTTCAACCACTGGCAATGGGACCTGCACCGCGGCTACCTGATGGATCGAACGTTCCGGGCCGGCGACAACGGGCTCGAGCAGGCGACGATCGACCTCGCGGAGATGGCGAGCTACGGCTACGACGCGGTTCGCATCTGGGTCACCGCCTGTTTCGAGGAAGCGCCCGGCTGCATGGTCGACGAGCACGGTGAGGTCCGCCCCGAATACATCGCCAACGTCGCCGACTACCTCGAAGCGGCGAAGGCGAACGACATCGTCGTGATGTTCACCGTCGACGACATCATCGGCCCCGGCCGCTACGACCTCGGGACCGCACCGCTGTGCTGCGACGAGTGGGCCGGGTTCAACCTGCTCGACCTGACCGAAGGCGGCATCGCCGACCAGCAACGGTTCTGGACCGACCTGATCGAGGGCCTGATGGCGGCCGGAGCGCCGATGGACGCGATCTGGGCGTACGAGCTCCGCAACGAGCAGTTCTTCGAAGCCGAGCAGCCACCCCTGTCGACCGGCGGCGTCGTCACCGCCGCCAACGGGACGACCTACGACCTGGACGATCCGGTGCAACGCAAACAGATGCTCGACGAGGGGCTCGTGCACTGGGCACGCACCCTCAGCGACACCATCCACGACCTCGACCCGACGGCGCTCGTCACCGTCGGCTACTTCCCGTCGGGCCAGGGTCCGGAAGCGGTCGGCGACGACCAACGCCTCGTCGACCCCCGACCCCTCGCCGAGTCGGGCGTCGTCGACTTCATCGACTACCGCACCTACCCGGGCCTCGACAGCGGCGGATGGGACTGGATGTGGACCAACTCGTTCCTCGCCGATCACGTCGACGACACCGCGATCCTGCTCGGCGAGACCGGGGCGTTCCACTCGGCGTACGACACGATCGACGAGGCGATCACCGCCTACACCGACTTCATCGCCGACGCCTGCCGCACCGGGCTCGACGGCTGGCTCGGCTGGGTGTGGGACAACCAGGACACCTACACCGAGACGTGGAGCGCCGTCGACGAGGACTTCGCGATCGCCGAGGCGCTGTCGCCGGCACAGTTCCCCGACCCGTGCGAACCGCCGCCGCCCGCCACCGGCAACCTCGCCTACAACCGCCCGGCCACCGCGTCGCTCTTCGAGGACACCGACGAGTTCAGCGCGCCTCCTCGCTCCGCCGTCGACGGATCGGAAGCCACCTGGTGGACCGCGCCCGACAGCGGTCCGCAGTGGATCGAGATCGACCTCGAACGGGCCAGCTCGGTCGAGCGAATCGTGATGATCACCGAACTCGGCGCGGACACCCCGCTGACGGTCGACGTCGAACTGCTCGGCGACGACGGGGCCGTGCTCGCCACCCACCGCTTCGACACCGCCGAGGCAGCACCACGACTCGACCTCGAGCACCGCTTCGACCCGCCGGTGCCGGATGTCCGGCGGGTGCGGGCCACCACCTACCGCGACGCCTGGATCATCTGGCACGAGATCGAGGTCTACGGCACCTTCGCCGAGTGACCCGCCGCCCGCCGGTCGGGCACCGCATCGGAAAGGTCGGCGGGGTGGTGGGGCGGTTTTGTACCGTGGTTCGACGTCGAGCGGAAGGCGCAACATGACACAGCGGACACGATCGGCACGCCTCGCGTGCCTGGCAGCGGTGACCATCCTCGTCCTGGGCGCGTGCTCGGGTGGCGACGACACCACCGGCGACGAACCGGACGGACCCGACGGCACCGAGTCGCCGGTCGACGACACGGACGACACGGACGACCCCGGCACGACCGACGACGCCGGCACCACCGACCCGGACACCACCGGTGAACCGTCGGACGACACCGACGACGCCGGCCCGGTCGAGATCCCGACGATCGCGGCGCTGACCGAGTGCGGCGCGGCCGATCATCCGTGCTCGTGGGAGGACGCCGACGACGGCGTGTTCGACCACTCGTTCGCGCTCGGCGAGGCGGCCCGCGACGCCTACGTCGACGGTGCCACGCTCGTCGAGGTCGCCGAACAACTGGCCGACGACGATCGCGTCGTCTCCGTCCTCGTCAACGACGACGCGGTGACGTATCGCGTCGACGGCGGGCTCGCGATGTGGATCCTCGGCGACGGTGCGGCCGGTGAACGAGGCGCTCCGGCACCCGCGCCGGCGTGGACCACACCGGCCCCGCAACGCGAACGTCCTCGCGACGTCGTCGGCGACGACCCGGAGACGAAGCGCGCCCTGGTCATCTCGCCGTACCAGTACGACTTCGGCGAATACGACGAAGGCGCCGAGGTCGCCGCCCTGTACGGCGGCGCCCGCGGCTACGAGGGCAACGTCGACTACTACGCGAACACGGCGAGTACCCAGGAGTTGAACGGCGCCGACCAGTTCCGCAACTGGGGCGACTACGACGTCGTGCACGTCTCGACCCACGGCGTCCAACAGTGTGACGACTCCGGCTGCACGACGATCCTGCTGACCGGCACCGAGTTCTCCAGTCAAGAGATCCTGATCGGCGACGACGGCGGCTCGACCGTCGTCTTCAGCCGATACGGGAAC